>DMZE01000261.1 GCA_003492055.1 Cellvibrionales bacterium | reverse complement strand
AACAAAGACATAAATAGCACCTTGCTGGGCAAACCAAAAACCCAATTTAAAGCCAAAAAAAGAATATTGATCGAGCCAATCGACAAACAATATGCCAAAGCCAAAAGACACCACAAACCATACGAATAACAATTTCGCTAACAAATATAAATTCGCACGCCAATAAGTCTTTGCACTTTCTAGAGAAACAATTTCTTGATCGTGATGGCTTTGCTGTGGCTGGTTCTCACTTCGAATAGGGCTTGATGGTTCAATCATTATTAAACTCCTTAAAATTTAATAGGCTGTTGATTTTTTTATCATAGCAAGGTGGTTTCGCCACCCTTTAAATTAGCACTAATCCATCTTACACCTAACTTGAATAACTAAAAACATATCTCTTGTAACGGAACGTCGCTAATTACCAATAGACTTATTATGTTGTTGGTTAAGAGCACCCAAGATATCATCACTTATGCCGACGATCCTAGTAAAAAACGAAGTACCCTTCACCTTGCTGAGGTATTTTCTCCACCAAATTCAACCCAGACTACCTAAAGAATAATGAATTTCTCTATTAGCTTTAGACAAACAAATTTGTCACAATATCAGCCGCAGCTTCTATAAGACTAAAAAGCCTCTATAAAAAATTAACCAACAATTCGCCAATAATTGAGAAAAAATCCTTGTAATGAATACAATTAATCCAAAAAAACTGCTAAATAGTAAATGGACAGCAGTGACCCCCACCAATAAAGAGAAGCACTTTATTATCTCTGATATTGAATTCGATGAAGAAGGTATAGTTATCGCATGCAGCATAGAAGCGGTTATGTCTAAACGCGCCATGCCTATTAACTGGCAAGATTTAAAAGATAATAGCCAATGGCTTCATGGCTGGAAATAATTTAGCCATCACCCACTCCAAGCGAGCGATAAAATTAATTCTTTAGCTCGTTACAAATTGATACAATTTAAGCCGCCACAGGTATAAATGAACGACATATTCTCTTTAACATGAAGCTAACAATCTAACGGCTATACCTAATAATAAAAAGGTGCTTACGATGAAAGTTAATATTCAATGGATAGTAATCACTGCGCTAATATTACTTACTAGCGCTACTAGCCAAGCTCAAACCGGTTATAAATCTTTATTTATAGGGCATAGTTTCTTTAAACTCTTTGCCGACGGCATGATGTTCCACACAGCTCAAGCGGGCATTACTGGCCATACACAAGATGTCATTTTTTCTGGCGGCTGCACAGGAGCACCCCAGGCGTTATGGGAAAATGAAATAAAAGGCCCGCAAATAAAAGCTATTTTGGATAACGGTGATGTCGAGTTTTTCGGCATGACTTACTGTGATGAGTATCCGACAATTGAGGGCTATATTAACTGGTTCAATTATGCGCTCTCGAAAAATCCAAACACACGTTTCGCCTTAGCATTACCTTGGGAAGATTATCCCGCAGCTAAAAGTACCAGTGAATATGCCAGCCACTATCACAACTCACATGATAACGCCTGGCATGATCTTATCGATACACTGGGCTCACTTTATCCTGGGGTAGAAATTATTTGTATTCCTTACGGTCGCAGTGCAGTTGAGCTCCGACTACTCTTTGATGCAGACAACCTTCCTGATGTTGATGTTTTAACTGGCACTGCATCGAATGCTATTTATGTCGATAATAAGGGCCATGCAGGTAATATTTTAAAAGAGCTAGGGAAATTGGTTTGGTTAAATGCAATTTATGGCGTTGATTTATCTACCTATGCTTATGAACCCGCCTACACCACCGACCTTAAAGCTATAGCGCAGATGATTATGGACGAACACGATGGCGAATTAGTCAGCTCGGCCTCGGTTCCTATAATGGGTAACTTCGGTCTGTTAACGCTAGGCTTTTCGATGCTAGGCCTAGGCGCAGCAAGAATTAGAAAAAAATAATTTGAATGTTACCGAAAGAGCCGTAGTTTTCACTGCGGCTTTTTTTGTGGATACTGTTTTGTATCAATACTGACTGCGCTGCTCAATTATCAACCATCATACTATCTTGTTTTATGATGTCAGTTTTGACACTCTTTATGCAGCAATTGTTTATTGAATATACATTTGATAACATCAAAGCCATACAATGATAAAAATGTTAGATAGCATCAGAATGGAATATGGAGATTACGGATGAAACCTTATCAATTGCGCTTAATAGCGTGTCTGTTTATTTTTTTAAATTCAAATACTCTAGCTGCACTTGTTGATAATGGCAGCTACTTCACCAATACAGAAACCAACACTGACTATCTCAAGTTAGGGCAGACCGTCAATAAATCCTGGAATGATGTCGTCACTAATGACTTATTCGGCTTAATGGCTGACGGATGGCAGGTTGCGTCACAAACAGCGTATTTTGATATGGCCACCGATATCGATACACGTGATGACATGTGGCTATTATGCGATGTATGCCAGGTACCCGCTAATGGCAATGCACAGCCTTGGACCAATGGCGATGCCACTAACGGCCAAATTGCGTTACCCGTTAATGCTATTGCTGATTTTTATATTTCAGTAGGTAATTACTCAAAATCAGCTTTCACCTTTAGTGCCGATGCAGAGAGTGGGCTTATTGCAGTGGCGTTATCTCGTCCTACTGCGGTTCCGCTTCCTGCCACACTCACTCTTTTGCTATCCGCTTTAATCAGTTTAGGGATAATGAGGGTTAAAAAGAAACAGTGCTAACAATTAGAATAAGTCGTGGTTTTTACTATGATTTTTTCTGAGGATTTTT
>DMZE01000135.1:2437-3065 GCA_003492055.1 Cellvibrionales bacterium | reverse complement strand
TGATAAAAGAACTCGCAGTAACGTGTTGGCTAATGACGCCTTAGATGACATCACCTTACAGACAATATTTGTCAGTGAGTTAGAAATTCAGCTTAGCGTAGTCAATGGCTATTTAGAAAGTCATGCCATGGATGATGATATTTATCCATCAGAGGCAGTAGAGCGGGCATTACATACCATTGTGGGTGGTGCACGTATTGCTAATAATCAACTTATTTCAGAGTTGTTTGCGCCGGCAGAAATACTCGTTTGTCTAATTAGAAAACGCTGTGCTGTCAGTGAGTATGAAAATAGCTTATTGATAAAATTACATCATTGGACTCTGTCGAAAATTAACTTAGGCCAGTTTATTAAGCCGAATACGCTTGATGAAAAATTCGCAGTAGACTTAATTGACGAGTTGAATCAAGCCGTAGCGGATGATCTTGCCTCAGCCGATCAAGAGTCATCCTTGTTGGTTGAAAATGATCTCATTTTTAAGGCCAATGATTTTTTACAGCAGTGGCGAGCAACGGGTAGTCGACCCGATGCGTATGAATCCATGTTATTGGTCTTACAGCAACTTAAGATAGCAGCAGCGGATGGTGAGCAATCATTTGTTGAACAACAATGTCATTGTTTAAGCGAG
>DMZE01000135.1:0-2391 GCA_003492055.1 Cellvibrionales bacterium | reverse complement strand
GAATATGCTAGAAGCACTATTAGCGAATGAAAAAAATCTACTCTCGAAAATAGAGCAGGGGGAGGTTGATAACAAAGAAGCGACTTCTGTTGATATTGATGAAGACTTTAATCAAGAAATTGTTTCCATTTTCCTTGATGAGTCAGAAGATTTAATTGAAACACTCGAAGTCGATGTTCAGCAATGGCTCAATAATCGTAGCGATATTTCATACCTTAAGACATTAATGCGTCCTTTGCATACCATTAAAGGTGGTGCGCGTATGGCGGGGCTTGAACAAGTGGGTGATATTAGTCATGAGTTTGAAACACTTTTACTGTCAGTGAGTAATGGTGATAACAATACGAATGCGAAGTTCTTTAAACAGGTTAGTCAGTTTGTCTCTCAATTGACAGATAGTGTGAGTGCTGTTCGTGGCAAATTAGTAGCAGATGTTGCGGTCGATAAAACACTGCCGAGTAATGATACTGTTAAGTCTGAAGAAAAACGCAGCGATGAAATGATTCGCGTGCCTTCGCTTATGCTAGAGAAGCTAGTTAACTTGGCCGGCGAAACCAGCATCTCTCGTTCATTAATAGAAGAGCAGGTGAATGATTTTTCACAAAGCACCGATGAAATAGATTCAACCATTCAGCGCTTAAAAGAACAGCTACGTCGTTTAGAAATAGAAATGGAAGCGCAGATAGAGTTCCGAAAAGAGCAGGTTGAAAGTGAAGGCAATGAAGAATTTGATCCCTTAGAAATGGATCGCTATTCGCAGGTTCAGCAGCTGTCTAAATCGCTGGTTGAGTCGGCATCTGATTTAAAAGATTTAAAGAGTACCTTGGTTGAAAAAACCCGTGATATAGAAACCTCCTTAGTTCAGCAGGCGCGTATTAATACCCAGTTACAAGAAGGATTAATGCAAACGCGTACTGTACCACTCGCCCGTCATATTGTGCCTCGCTTGCGTCGTATTGTTCGTCAGGTCAGTGGTGAGTTGGATAAGCCGATTACTTTTAAAGTCAGTAATGCTGGCGGTGAGCTTGATCGTTCCATGTTAGAGCGCATGGTGACACCGTTAGAGCATGTTCTTCGTAATGCGATTGATCATGGTATTGAAAGTAGCGAAGAGCGGCTTAAATTAGCTAAACCCGAGCAAGGTGTTATTAGCCTGAATATACGCCGCGAAGGTGGCGATGTTGTTCTGGAGTTGAGTGATGATGGTCGTGGTCTTGATGTGAAGGCTATTCGCAAAAAAGCGTTATCCAGAGGCTTAATCGATAAAGACAGTGAGCTTTCTGATGAAGAAGTTATGCGATTTATTTTCGCCGCCGGTTTTAGTACAGCAAAATCATTAACGCAATTATCCGGTCGTGGTGTTGGTATGGATGTTGTGCAAAGCGAGATTGCCGACTTAGGCGGCAGTGTTGAATTACATTCCAAACATAATCAGGGAACCATGTTCACCTTCCGCGTACCGTTTACGGTATCAATGAATCGTGCACTGTTAGTGTCTGCTGGTGGCGAGCAATTAGCAGTACCTATAGATTCCATCGAAGGCATTGTAAGAGTGAGCCCATTTGAATTAGAGCAATATTACGGAGAAGATGCCACTGAGTTTTTCTATGCCGGCCAGCAATATGATTTTAGTTATTTAGGTCATTTAATTAATGGCAGCTCTTATCATTCTAATCCAGAGATGGTCACCGCATTACCTGTTTTACTCGTAAGAGGTGGTGATAAATTTTATGCCCTACAAGTTGACCGCTTAATTGCTAGTCGTGAGATTGTGGTTAAAAGCCTTGGTGCGCAGTTTGCTAATTTAGAAGGAATAGCAGGGGCTACGGTATTAGGTGATGGTAGCGTGGTTATGATTGCCGATTTAGCCGCCTTGGTTCGCTCAGAGAACAGTGTTGCCACCCACAGCAACGTCGTTTCCTTAGAAAAAACAAGAGATCATCTGGTTGCGATGGTGGTGGATGATTCGGTCACCGTACGTAAAGTGACGAGTCGACTGCTGGAGCGTCGAGGTATGGATGTCGTCACCGCCAAAGACGGCCTGGATGCCATGTTGCAGTTAGAAGATGTGAAGCCTGACTTTATATTGTTGGATATTGAAATGCCGCGTATGGACGGATTTGAAGTAGTGACACGCATTCGTAATGATGCCGATCTCGCTAACATTCCAATTATTATGATTACCTCAAGAACGGGTGATAAACACAGAGAGAGAGCCCTAAATTTAGGTGCTAATGCGTTTCTTGGTAAGCCTTACCAAGAGGAAATACTCTTTGAAGCCATTAATAATGTGCTACCAGCAGCCGAGTTTGAGGAGCAGTTTGGTACCTAGGTCCAAGCTGAGAATTAAACAGAGAGAGTTAAAACGAGAGTTAAATAGAGAGTTAAATA
>DMZE01000188.1 GCA_003492055.1 Cellvibrionales bacterium | reverse complement strand
GGACTATAAATTTGCTCAACCATTAATTGTCGAATGCGTTCAGGATCACTCTCTGGCAGCGCATTCACATTATGGATAATAGGAATTTGCGGTGAAGAAAACTGAATCCCTGCTAAGACCTCAGCCAGTTGATCACCGGCTGGCTGCATTAATGAGGTATGGAAAGGCGCGCTTACTGGTAACGGTAATGCTCGCTTAGCACCCGCTTCTTTACACGCTGCCATCGCTTCCGTCACAGCATTAACATGACCTGCAATCACTACTTGGCCAGGCGAGTTAAAGTTGACCGCCTGCACCACTTCATCACTCGATAATTTTTTACATATAGCAATAATAGATTCATCATCAAGGCCAATAATCGCTGCCATTGCACCAATACCTACCGGCACTGCTGACTGCATAAAAGCGCCACGCTGACGGACTAAATCAACCGCCGCTTCGAAGCTAATGACTTCACTGCACACTAAGGCACTAAACTCACCTAAGCTATGGCCGGCCAATAAACTCGGCTTAGCACCACCGTTAGCAGACCAAACACGCCACAAGGCAACACTGGCTGTCAGCAATAATGGCTGTGTTTTTTCGGTTAAGTTAAGCGCTTCTTGCGGACCTGTTTGCACTAAATCCCAAAGGTCATAACCCAACACCTCTGATGCCTGGGAAAACGTATCGGTAACTTCGCTATAACTTGCTGCGGCATTTGCGAGCATGCCTACTTTTTGTGAACCCTGTCCAGGAAAGACAAACGCCAATTGATTCTGACTCATTAATTTACCCTTAAAATGAATAACATAATTTTACACTAGTGCAGTGTAAATTCTAACTTTTGAATCAGTTGACCAAGACTTACATCAACTGCTTTTTGTATTGCGGCAGCAAAGCCAACGGCCCCACTTGAACCATGACTCTTAATCACTGGCTGCTTAAGACCCAGTAACACAGCACCATTAAATTGTTCAGGATCCATAGCCTGCATTAAGCGAGCATAATCATCATTTAAAGATGATGCCGACTCAGACCTTAACAGCTTATGCGCACTCGAACGAATATACGATGCCGCACCTTCACAAGACTTTAATGCGATATTACCGACAAAACCATCGCAAAAAATAACGTCACAGACGCCTTCTAACAATTGATTGCCTTCAATTAAACCTTCAAAGTGCATTTGCGAATCGGCTTCACATAATTGCACAGCAGCATTGACGGCGGAATTACCCTTGCCGGCTTCAGCACCAATACTTAATGCACGAACGCGCGGCTGCATACTGACAGCTTCATCACGCCCATTTAACGCATTCACTAACGCACATCCCATGCGCGCAAACTGATGAAGCTGCTCACCTGAGCAATCGACATTACCACCGACATCCAATAAAAAAGTATTACTGAGAGCGGTTGGTAATTGCGCGCAAATAGCCAAACGCTTAATACCTTCAACCAAACCACAGCTATGCCGAGCTAAGCCGACTAATGCACCCGTATTACCTGCAGTGACACAGGCGTCCGCGCTACCATCGGCAACGGCGTTGAGCGCTAACAACATTGAAGTGTCTTGTCTCTGCCTGAGGACGTCTGCTGGCTTTGCCGACATCTCGACAATATGATCGCTATGCACAATCGATATTCTATTTGATAACTTAGGGTAGGCTTTTAAGAGCGGGCTGGCATCAAGGCAAGACTGAATATCAGCCTCATGACCAAACAATAAAACCTGCTCAATAGATACATTATCGATGAGAGATTGGATTGCAGCGGGCACGGTAACAGCCACACCAAAATCACCGCCCATTGCATCAATAGCAATTTTCATAAGCAGAAAAATCGAATGTTAGGAGAGAATTTAAAGAGAGCGATAATAAAATTACTCCGTACACTGTGGCGCTTCAAATAAAGTAACTGCCACGCGGTAAGGCATGTAACAGTCAACTTTAAAGGAAGTGACTCGTACGGAGCATTCATATTTCAAACGGTGAGAGTATGCACTGAACTAGCGTGCAAATAGCTTTCGCTAGTCATCTAAACCGGTATTAACAACTTTTTTACCGCGATAAAAACCTTCAGGTGTAACGTGATGACGACGATGCTTTTCACCACTGCTTTCATCTACAGATAAAACGCCTTCTACCAAACTGTCATGTGAACGACGTTGGCCACGACGAGAACGAGTTACCTTACTTTTTTGTACTGCCATTACATATGCTCCTGACCACTTTCGGCCTTTAACGTTTTTAGCACATCAAAAGGATTATCCATCCCCATACCTGAGCGCCGTTCAATTTGTTGCACTGGCTCATCCGCCAACGCAGGGTTTATTGCTACTGTTCGATCCGCTTCATCATTCGATGATTCAGTGTGCATTGCCACAAGAGGCAAGCTCAACAAAATTTCTTCTTCAATTAACGCATCGATATCTAACACACCCTCTTCATTTAGCAGGATGGGTTCGTAATCTTTAATCTTTGCTCGCGCCTCTTCATCATGGGCGGCAACCGTCAGTGTAGTCTCTATAGCGACTTCCACGATGACCGGTTTTAAACATCGCTGGCACTGCATTTCAACATCGCCATTAATCTGCACATCTATCTTTGACTTTCTAGACTCATTTAAGCCAAAATCGAGCTCAACTTGAAAGTTACCCGTAAAAGCCGATATCGCATCGACCAGTCTCGACAAGCGTTCTGGAACCACATAACCGGCCAAAATTGCACGGCCATCGACGAGCTTTCTAACGGTAACGGACTGAGGCAATTTTTCACTAGGCATATTCGGGCGGATTCTATAGGGATTACCTGCGTTACGTCAATTTGATTTTTAACTGATTAGTGGTAATAACAGGCTCTACAAGCAAATTATGTCTATTTAGAGGCTAATTTACCCACTTGAAGCCTCTCTATTTTAAAAAAGTAAGATTTGGAGCAACATTAGTGCGTATCGTTCTTGGTTCAGGATCCCGTTATCGAGCAGCATTACTTCAGCGAATCGTCCCCGATTTCGACATCGACAGCCCCGATATTGACGAAACCGCCCTTGCTGATGAAACACCCACATCACTAGCTTTAAGGCTCGCTAGCGAAAAAGCCGTCAAAATAGCTAAACGCTGGGATAATTCATTAATTATTGGCTCTGACCAGGTTGCACTGCTGCGCGCCAAAGATGGCTTAACAGAAAAAGTGCTGGGAAAACCCGGCAATTTCGAAAAAGCACAGCAACAGCTTCGTCAATGCAGCGGCCAATCGGTGATATACCGCACCGCCTGCTGCCTGCTTAACTCAGCCACTAACCATAGCCAAATCTTTTATGATGACTATATTTTGCACTTCAAATCGCTCGATGATCAACAAATCAACGACTACCTTAACAAAGAACAGCCCTTTGACTGTGCAGGCGCCATTAAGTCTGAAGGCCTAGGAGTAACGCTCATTGAGCGCTATGAAGGCAATGACCCCTCCACATTGATTGGCCTGCCACTGATAAAACTCATTAACGCCCTTAATAAAGAGAATTATTTAGTACTTAAAAATCAATAACTTAAAATAGAATCCGCATAAAACCACTGGCTTTACCCTTCTTTACATTGCCTTAAA
>DMZE01000253.1 GCA_003492055.1 Cellvibrionales bacterium | reverse complement strand
TCAAAAAACGCCAAGACTAAGGCGTTAAACACCTCAGGCTTTTCAGCATGTAACCAATGACTCGCACCTGCGATTTCCTCAAAAGCACTATTTGGAAAAAGCGTTCGAGTCACAGCTTCATACTCAGGCTTAATATAATCAGAGAGTTCACCTGCAATAAATAACACGGGGTTTTCAAATACCTGATGATCTTTATCGAGTGATAGACCCTGACGAAGCTCTGCATAGTTTTTTATGATGGCTGGCAAGTTCATGCGCCAACGAAAACCCTGCTCCTGCTTTTCTAAATTTTGCATTAAAAACTGACAGGTAGAAGTATCTTCTATTGATGCCTGAAGTGATTGCTGTACCTCTGCACGATTTTTCACATGCTGTAAATCAATAGCGCTAAGGCCTGTAAAGACAGCATCATGCTGCGATGCATAAGTCACCGGGGCTATGTCAGCCACAACCAGTTTATGCACTCGCGATGGGTAACGAAGCGCTAAACTCATGGCTACTTTTCCACCGAGTGAGTGTCCAAGCACATTCACCGCCTGCAACCCAAGGCGGTCAAGCATAGCCAAAACCTCATCGGCCATAGAGGCAATCGTCATTGCATTACTGTGTGGCGAACGACCATGGTTAGGCAGGTCAAAAGAAAAAACAGCGTATTGATCGGATAATACACGTGCAACGGTACCAAGATTACGACCCATACCAAATAGACCATGAAGCAGAATAACCGGTGGCTTACCACTGTTCAGATTAGATTCACCGCTGCGGGTTACATAAAGATCCTGCTCAACACTCATAACCATCATAACTCTTCACTTTTAATCAACGAAAATTTCAAAGGCTAAAGATTATATCGCCTTATAGCCGATAACCGGGACTGTTATTAACCAACACAATTGGTAGAATAATGGCATATCATTTATGAGCAGCGATTCATCATTACTGAATCGCGAATAAATCACCCCTCTCTATTTTTCTAGGATTTTTATCTATGTACTTTTCAGCATCAACCCATCTCGATAAAAACCAAGTACTTAAAACACGATTTAATAGCCATAAAAAAACTATCCATCGATGGCTAAGCCTATTATTAACTGGCATCCTGCTCAGCGCCTGCCAAACCACTTCATTTAATGACACCGCCTACCCGTTTGTCATTAATAGCGAAAAAATGGCAGAGCAACCCATCGATAAGGTGATCATTGCGCATGTCAACTTAGGCAGCCCCTCTAAACATTATTTAAACGAATATGAAAACAAAATAGATAAAGAAGTCATTACTCAATTAGAGGCTGGCGGTTATAAAATAGAAAGTAACGCACTGTTTCAAAAAGCCTGGCGTGATGCCACACGAAAATACGGCGAACCCTATAGCCCAGTCACTTCACAAGTTAATGCTAGAGCTTTTCAACGCGTAATTTACACCGCAATCAATACATTAAAAGAACAGACAGATATCAAAGCCGTTGTATTTACCGATTTAATTGAACGACAAGTCTCGTTTGGTCATCATATTAATCGCAATACAAAGTGGGATGGCGTATCGCGTAAACCCAAAATAAAAGGTGCCGGTACAGGTATTTCACAAGGGTTTGATTGGAGTCAAACGGTACCCGCAGCCTCACTGTCAGTCACCGTTTATCATGTCGATGGCCAGCGCTTATTTCAGAGTATTGGCGGTTTAGAAGTTACACGTAAACTTGATCCTAACAAAGGCGGCAATGGTCGATTTGTTCGAAGAGATAAATTATTCACCAGCCAAGCCAATGTGCGTCAGGGCGTCAACTTTGCATTACACCCTTTTGTCAAAATGAAAGGCTACCCAGAAAAGAAATAACCTTTATAACAAGGGTTAACCCGCCAGATAACTTAGAATACGAGAGATCTCGCAAAGTGGCCGCCCGCTTTGCTCTGCCCATTCAACAAACGCTTTTTGCGCCTCAAGCATGGCCGTTTTGGACTTAGGTTCGCGATCAACAATGCCCAGCCCCACTAATACTGCCACCGTATCATTGGTCAATAAAAACGTATCAACACCCGCCATTCTTAAGAATCGCGAACCCGAATGCCCTCCTAAATGGGCACCTCGCTTTTTTAAATCCAACCATAAGCTGACAATATCGTGACTCGGCCAATCCGCTAACCACTGTCCAAAGCTGCCATGCGATTGCACAACATCACAAACCAATACCGCATTAGTACGTATCGATTTAATTTTTCCCCAATGCCTAATAATACCTTCAGCTTGCAATATATCTTCTAAGCCCTCATCGCTGAGTGCCGCTAATGCTCGAGGATTAAAGCCATAACAGGCTTTTTCAAATGCCGGCCATTTGGCATCAACCATTTTATGCTGCAAACCCGAACGAAAAACACGGCGACATATCAGCGAAAGATAGTCTGCATCGGAGCGAGCAATCAATTGCTTTCTGGTAGCCAATCTTGGCAGTTGGGATTCAAGATCTTGCACCGAAGCAAAGCGTTTAAGTGCTTGTGTATAAATCCAATCAAATGATCGAGCGGGATATTTTGTTGTCACTTCATTTGCCTTGCTCTAAATGTTTTTAGTTATCGTTTAATGTTTAATGTTTATTGGTTTCTACCGCAGTAAAGTCTAAAGATGCTGAGTTGATACAGTAGCGCATACCCGTCGGCGCAGGGCCATCATTAAACAGATGACCTAAATGCGCATCGCAACTCGCACAAGTCACTTCCGTTCGTTGCATACCATGAGAGCCATCCACATGCTCAGCGACTGCACCCTCCGCGCCAGGCTGATAAAAACTCGGCCAACCAGAACCTGAATCGTATTTAGCTTGGGTATTAAATAATACTGTTTGGCAGCATTTACACAAGAACTGCCCCTGCTCTTTTATTTCATTATATTTGCCCGTAAACGCTCGCTCAGTGCCCTTTTGTCGAGTAATCTGATACTCCTCAGGCGACAGCTGCTCGCGCCATTGCGCATCCGTTTTAATCACTTTAGTCATATATCACCCATTAAGATCAAGATATGTAGCTAGCTTACGTTGGTTTATGTAGATATTACATCGCCAGTTATCCCAAGGTAAGTCTATAATCGTTATATACGTTCAATAAAAATGAATAGACTTTATTGATATAGTTATTTAGATGTACCTGTTTGACGTACATATCAATAGAAAAGAGACTGAGTGATGTCCAGCATTTCAAAATCCGGCAAATTACAAAACGTGTGTTATGACATTCGTGGCCCCGTGCTGCGTGAAGCCACACGCCTAGAAGATGAAGGTCACCGTATACTCAAACTGAATATCGGTAATCCGGCTGCCTTTGGCATGCTGACACCTGATGAAATCCTACAAGATGTGATCCGTAACCTCCCCGATGCTCAAGGCTACTGTGACTCGAAAGGACTGTATTCTGCTCGCAAAGCCATTATGCAAGACTGTCAACTACGTGGCGTTGAAGGCGTCGAAGTTGATGATATCTATCTTGGTAACGGTGTTAGTGAACTGATTGTTATGGCCATGCAAGGCCTACTGAATGATGGTGATGAAGTCCTTGTACCCGCACCAGACTACCCACTATGGACAGCCGCAGTAACATTAAGTGGCGGTAAGCCCGTGCATTATGTCTGTGACGAACAAGCAGACTGGCAACCCGATATTGACGACATAAAAAGTAAGATTACCGCTCGCACGCGTGCCATCGTTATTATCAACCCGAATAACCCAACGGGTGCCGTTTATGACAAAGACATATTAGAACAACTGGCACAAGTGGCTCGCGACCATAAACTCGTGGTTTGCGCTGACGAAATCTACGACCGCATACTTTACGATGGCACCGTCCACACACCTTTTGCAACGCTTGCGCATGACCTACTCTGCCTATCGTTTAACGGTTTATCAAAATCCTATCGCCTAGCGGGCTTTCGCTCTGGGTGGATGATATTAACGGGGAAAAAAGAAGACTCTAAAGACTTTGTTGAAGGTTTAGATATTCTCGCGTCAATGCGACTTTGCGCCAACGTCCCTGCTCAATTCGCCATACAAACAGCGTTAGGCGGCTACCAAAGCATTAACGACCTAGTACTTCCAACCGGAAGACTAGGCGCACAACGCGATGTTGCCTATAACAAACTTATTGAAATTCCCGGGGTAAGCTGTGTCAAACCTAAGGGTGCTATTTATATGTTCCCTAAGTTAGATGAGAAGATGTACCCGATTGTCGATGATGAGAAATTTATCTTAGACTTATTATTAGAGCAGAAGATGTTGTTAGTACAAGGCTCAGCATTTAATTTGCAAAGTAAAAATCATTTGCGAATCGTCTTTTTACCCGAGCAATTTGTATTAGGCGATGCAATTGATCGGCTGGCTAAATTTTTGGAAGATCGTAGAAAATAACTTAGCTAACGTTTTTATATAGCGTTTTTATATAGCGCTCTTATATAGCATTAAATAGGTTGTTTTTGGTCGTGCTCA
>DMZE01000249.1 GCA_003492055.1 Cellvibrionales bacterium | reverse complement strand
GGCGCATAGTACTTTGACATATGCTTTTCGTAAGTCTCTGTGACAGGTAATCTGTCGTCGACCCACTGCATGACATTTTTAAACTGCTGTTCGATAGTCGCCACTATGCAGTACCTCCGTCTTCTCCAATCACAATGACAGATTCGCTTTCGTAATAATGTGGCGGGACAGGCAGATTAGTCGGCGCGGGAACACCTGAATATACTCGGCCCGCAAGATCAAACTTTGAACCGTGACACGGGCAATAGAATCCTCCGACCCACTCAGCATCAAATTCCTGAGGCGCTATCGCTGGTCTGAATTTCGGCGAACAACTCAGGTGAGTACATATGCCAACCAGAACAAGAACCTCAGGACGAATTGACCGGGTTTCATTCTTTGCATATTGAGGTTGTTGAGCTATTTCATCTGAATCAGGGTCTGCGAGACGGTCATTCTGACTATTCAGCCTTGCCAACTGTTCTTCAGAACGTTTGACAACAAATACTGGCTTGTCTCGCCAAGCAGGTATTGGACCGACAATTTCGCCCGGTACCAGCTTACTGATATCAATTTTTATTGGCGCGCCTGCGGCCAATGCTTTTGCGCTAGGATTCCAGGAGCCAAGAAAGGGTACCGCGACCCCAACTACACCTGCTGATCCGACTACAGAGGTTGCGCCAATCAAAAAATTGCGCCTCCCCACGTTCATGCCGTCATTACTCACGACGTTCAATACCTCCAATTCTAAAACTATCCATTAGCATATTTAGGGAACCCCCTTTAGTCGCTTAAACGTCACTAGAACCGGAGTTCTCAGGGCCTTTGGCGACTAGCTAAAAAGCGAGCGAATACTACCACATAACCAAACGAAAATGTTGCTTTACACACCCTTTTTCACGCAAAAGCCCTCTGCAGGAGAGGGCTTTTAAGGATCCACTCTGACTTTCAGTCAAAAGTGGTGACTCGCGCGGCTTTACGCCTCATCAAGCAGTCGAATAGAACTGCCAGACAGATTAACGCTTGGAGAACTGAGGCTTCTTTCGCGCTTTACGTAAACCCACTTTCTTACGCTCAACTTCTCGAGCATCACGTGTTACGAAACCTGCTTTTCTAAGCGGTGAACGTAAGGCCTCATCGAATTCAATCAATGCACGAGTAATACCGTGACGGATTGCACCGGCTTGACCAAAGCTACCACCACCTCTAACAGTGACGTTAACATCAAATTTCTCATCACAATCAACCAGTTGTAAAGGTTGACGGACAATCATACGAGCCACTTGTCGACCGAAAAACTCATCGAGTGGACGCTTGTTGACAGTAATTGTGCCGCTGCCATCTTTTAGGAAGACACGTGCTGAAGCCGTTTTACGTCGACCTGTACCCGTGTAATATTGAATCGCTGCCATAGTCTTGTGCTCTTACAATTCTAGAATTTGTGGTTGCTGTGCTGTATGTGGATGCTGATCACCCGCGTACACTTTCAGCTTACGAAACATCTCTCGACCTAGAGGATTTCTAGGAAGCATGCCTTTAACAGCCGACTGTATAGTCCGCTCAGGTGCTTTTTCGATTAATTTATTGAATGAGATAGACTTAAGTCCACCTGGGTAACCGGTATGCGAATGATAAATTTTATCAGTGCCTTTTTTACCAGTAACCGCAACTTTCTCAGCGTTCACGACAATAATGAAGTCGCCAACGTCCATGTGCGGAGTATATTCAGCTTTATGTTTACCACGCAATCTATGCGCAATTTCAGTCGCCATGCGACCGAGCGTTTTACCTGTAGCGTCGACGATAAACCAATCATGTTGGATATCAGCAGGCTTGGCACTATAAGTTTTCATCAGAAAACATCCCAAATTGGCCCAAATATATGGGCGTTGACTATGATTACTCCGCATTTGGAGCAAGCTAAAAAAGAGCGCGAATACTACAGAATCAAATACGGTTTAGCAACTGATTTATCAATAAGATAACGCAACACTTAACGCTTAAGCCGGTGACGATAACCCAACACCGCAAAGTAACGGCTTATTAGCCTCCAAAACTGCGGTTAACAGAGTCGATTGCAGCGCTATTACAGCTATAAATAGCCTTGCAAAAAGGGCCTCATACAACCACTAGCAATACTCACTTAAGACCCAGAACAGACTCTCAGACCAGTATTCATGGGCCTTTCAGGCTGAAATTCTGTTTATACAACATTTAAGCCTTATGCGCAGCAGCCAAATATTCGTGAGATTGCATTTCTTGCAAGCGGCTACAGGTGCGCTGAAACTCAAAGACCAAACGGCCATCTTGATACAAATCTTGCAAATTCACAGCCGCCGATAAAACCAACTTAATATTGCGATCATAAAACTCATCGACCAAATTAATAAAGCGACGCGCCCTATCCTCATTATGAAAGCCCATTTGAGGGACATTAC
The DNA here is from genome assembly GCA_003492055.1 of Cellvibrionales bacterium. Classification (GTDB taxonomy): domain Bacteria; phylum Pseudomonadota; class Gammaproteobacteria; order Pseudomonadales; family UBA7434; genus UBA7434. The sequence goes on along the minus strand of DMZE01000249.1, from coordinate 6,592 downwards.
TAATCAGTACGGCATGAAACTCTTTCGCAATCTCAATATAGTCATTTTGCGAGCGAGGCCCATCACAAATGGCATCAAAATCAAACCAAACAACATCATCGGCCAAATAACGAACATCGATATGGCGCCCCTCAATCTCAATAGACACATCGACCTTATGACTCACAAGTTCGCTATCTCGCTGCGGCACTAAGCGCTGAAAGCTCTGCAGCAGGCTCGCATCAGCACCCTCATCTAATGGCGTATAATACAATTCAGCACGCTCTAAGGTCCGCAGACGATAATCCACACCCCCATCGATATTGAGTACTTCAGTATGCTGCTCAATTAATCCTATAGCCGGCAGAAACCGCGCTCGCTGCAAACCGTCCTTATAAAGACCCTCGGGCGCTATATTAGAAGTGGCAACCAGACACACGCCTCGCTTAAATAAAGCATCAAACATGCCTGCCAGAATCATTGCATCGGTAATATCTGAGACAAAAAACTCATCAAAGCAAATTACCTTAGCTTCGGCAGCAATGCGATCGGCAACGACTTCTAACGGATTTTTCGTGTCAGCTAAAGTCGCGAGCTCTTGATGAACGCGACGCATAAAGCGGTGAAAGTGAATACGCAATTTCTGATCCATGGGCAAGGCATCAAAAAACATATCCATTAAATAGGTTTTGCCGCGTCCAACACCGCCCCAAAAATATAAGCCACGCTCTGGCAGTATTGATGGTGACCGACCGAGCAGTCGATTAATTAAAGACAAACCTTTATCTTTAATCGATAAGTTTTGCTGCGCGAGCAGACGATCAAACAAATTATCGAGCTTTTTAATCGCCAACGCCTGCGCAGGATCAGCATGAAAATCAGACTTTTCTAGATCCATTAAATAGCGATCTTGTGGACGAATAATAGCAGTCATAAATCAGGCGAATACTCAGGCATTAAAGTAAGGTATTAAAAGAAGGGCTTTTAAAAAACAGCCACTCGTAAGCAGCGCACAGATTACCCCCACTTCATGTGCTTAGCAACGTGATGTCCGCGATGAATAGCAGATAAAATACGCTAATAACGCCCGATTTCCCTCATTTAGCGTTATACTAAAGCTCTGTCTAAATAGTATGACGAGAGATTACATAAAGAGAGATTACATATGTTTGATTTAGGTTTTTTGGTTTTTATCGGATTTGTCGCCGCTATTATTGGTTTATTAGTGGGTATTGGCTTGTATCGTAATTCGGGTAATGCAGAACAAAAAGTGCACGAATTAAACCAAGCATTAGCCGACGCTGAAACCAAAAACAAACAATACCAACAACATGTCGCCGATCATTTTTCGCAAACGGCACTCATGCTAAATGACTTGACCGAAAAATATAAAGACATTCATCAACACCTAGCACTGGGTGCCGATCAATTATGTCGCGATGAACACGGTCAATCACTCTTACTCGATTCCGTACTCACCGGTGATGCGCCCTCTGCATCCGAGCCTTTGCAAGCCCCACTCGATTATGCACCTAAATCGGATGCAGCCAATAGCGGCACCTTGTCTGAAGATTACGATCTAGAAAAAATCAATCTTGGGCAAAATGATGAAGATGCAGACCCCACTGAAACCGATTACAGCAATACCTCTGCAAGTGATGAACAAGAACCGACGATGAAACAAACGCCACCGAATGTGCACGCGATTTAATCCAAGCTATTAACGCTACCTATCTATTACTAGCTACCAAGCCTCAGCATTAGCGCGACATAACAACTGCATAAGGCATTATGCTCGCGCTAGACAGCTAATTTAGGTTACCTTTTTTTCGTAAACACCCACCATCTGACGACTTAACGCCATAAGCTGGCCATCCTGATGATAAATTTTCGCCTCGGTATGCGCATAACCGGCTGCCGCTTGAACCGCCTCACACTCATAATAAATATAGTCACTAGCATTAAGCTCCGCTCGTGGATTTAGAAACTCAATGTTCCAAGTAATAGAACTACTAGGCGCCACACGCTCAAGCATGGGCAACACCGCTGGCGGCCAAGCATCAATTAACGCCACTAAAGCAGCGTCAGTAAACACCGGTGGCGCCTCAGCAAAACGCACCCAACCACTTACGCGGGCTTCTGAACTGCCACTAAAAGGCATATGCTCACTGGTGTACTTCATATCAAGATGCTGCACAAACTCAGGCATTAATTGCGCTATAAAAGGGACTTGCATCGATTTTTCTGGAAACATTTTAGTAGCCGGCGTAATTTGCAAATTGGCAAATCGCTGAACGCCAAAGCAGGCAATAATCTGTGTTTTTACCTCACCACCTTGAAGCAGCTGACCTTCTACCTGCATAACCGATTTGCCCTTAGAAAGCACCTTATGACGAAACTCACAAGGTTCATCTGCAATCGTAGGGCCACAAAAATGAATATTAATGGTGCATAAATCCCGACCGCTTAAATCTTCTTGTAATTCAATATGCGCCAATATCAATGCCGCGGTTAAGCCGCCAAAAGCACTACGCCCCTGCGACCAACAAGTACCAATCGAAAGCGCAGCAGCGCTTTGTAGCTGTTTTTCATAATCTGAATAAGTCATTCAATTCCTGATTTTTTATTACTATTTTTTTCAAAAGCTAACTATGCAATGGATTACGCACTTATCACTAAACTGGATTATCACAATCAACAAAGTGGCACTCTACATTCCATTTACTCGCCAAAAACTCACCCAGAGCCTTTACCCCGTAACGCTCAGTGGCATGATGCCCAGCAGCAAAAAAGTGAATACCAGACTCGCGAGCCTCATGCACCGTTTGCTCAGAAATTTCACCGGTAATATACGCATCAACGCCTAAATCAGCAGCGGCTAGCAATGATGACTGCGCACCACCCGTGCACCAAGCAACACGCTTTATGTCTTTATTTACCGGAATATGCAAAGGCTCACGCTGCAAACACTGAGCAAGGTGTTTAACCATTGTCGCGCCATCACAGGGCGTATTGAGTGTGGCAGTCCGAATTAATGGCGGCATACCATTAACAGCAGTCTCATCATCCGGCCGCCAACCTAACACTTTTGCTAGCTGTACGTTATTACCGAGCTCTGCATGAAGATCGAGCGGTAAATGGTAAGCCAGCAAGCTAATATTATTTTCTAGCAAACGTGCAATACGGCGCTTTTTAATACCAACAATTTGCGGCGCTTCATTTTTCCAAAAGTAACCATGGTGAACTAAAATCGCGTCGGCATTAATGGCGACAGCATGTTCGATTAATGCCTGACTAGCTGTCACACCCGTAACAATAGTGTTGATTTCTGCGCCACCTTCAACCTGCAAACCATTGGGACAATAGTCCTTAATTTTATCAATAGCTAATAATGTATTGAGATAATCAACAAGCTGCGACAATAAAATCATGTAAAACCTCTATAAAATATGCGTAAAACTAGCTGCACAAACAAAGCACTTTGAATTATTAAAATATTCCCCTGTATAATCACAGGCATTATGGTCTAGGATGGTAGCTATAACAGTGAGCCAGGCAACCACTAGGACATTTTATACTAATCGTATAAAAGCGCACGAGGGTATTGAGCTTTGAGCATTAAAAGACCATCACATACACACTGGAAAAACAGGGCACGCCATTATTTCTGGCCTATATTAACCGGCTTACTGTTTGCAGCCCTACTATTACAGTTCAACCGAGCCCCCTCTGGCAATTCCGCCGATCCGTTTATTACCAGTTATGCCGATGCTGCTCAGGTAGCTCTACCGTCCGTCGTCAACATCTATACCAGCCGCACCATTCATGTAGAAAACCATCCACTGTTAAAAGACCCTGTTTTTAAACGCTTTCTCAATAACAAAGGTGTTCGACAACGCGATAAAATCGAACGCAGCTTAGGCTCTGGCGTTATCATTAGCAGCAATGGCTATGTACTAACGAATAACCATGTTATTGATGAAGCCGATCGTATTCGAGTACTACTCGCTGATGGTCGTGAAAGACTGGCAACGGTCATAGGCTCTGACGCTCCCACCGACCTTGCCGTACTAAAAATTGATCTCGACAATCTAACACCTGCTATTTTTGCTAACCCTAAAACCATTCGCATAGGTGATATTGTTCTCGCCATAGGTAACCCCTACGGCATAGGGCAAACCGTGACTCAAGGCATTGTATCTGCCACGGGTCGCCATGGCTTACAAATTAATACCTATGAAAAATATATTCAAACTGATGCCGCCATCAACACAGGTAATTCAGGTGGAGCATTAGTTAATGCCTATGGAGAATTAATTGGCATTAACAGTGGGCTGTATTCAAAAACGGGCGGCTCAAACGGTATTGGCTTTGCCATTCCTATCGACATAGCCTCTTATGTATTTGAAAATATCGTCGAGCATGGAGAAGTCGTTAGAGGCTGGCTAGGTATTAGCGCCGAAGAAATCACGCCCAGTGTTGCCGAAGCCTTTAACCTTAAAAGTTTACGAGGACTCGTATTAACCGATATAGAAACTTATGGCCCAGCAGAAAAAGCCGGTTTACAAATAGGTGATATCATCACGCATATTGACAACACTAGTGTTGGTAATGGCAATATCGGCATGCATAAAATTGCCCAAACCAAACCCGGCACTAGCATTCATATTCGAGCTATGCGCAAAGGCGAATCTCAAGATTTTTTAGTTGAAATTGGCTTACGACCTAATAATAAAAGCGATTAACTATTATGAAAATATGGGTCGATGCTGATGCCTGCCCAGGGGTCATTAAAGAGATTTTATTTCGCGCGGCAGAACGCCGCCAAATAACCACAACCCTTGTCGCCAATCAATCACTTGCCACTCCGCCATCACCGTATATCCAAATGCTTCAAGTGCCATTAGGCTTTGATGTTGCCGATAACGAAATTGTTAGGCGACTGACCGCCGGTGACTTAGTGATTACCGCGGACATACCACTAGCAGCAGAAGTCATAGAAAAAGGCGGTAAAGCGTTAAATCCACGCGGCGAGCTGTATACTACCGATAATATTAAAGCACGACTCAATATGCGCGACTTTATGGACACACTGAGATCAAGCGGCGTCAATACCGGCGGACCACCGCCATTAGGTCAAAACGAAAGACAGCACTTTGCCAATAATTTAGATAGACTACTCACGCAGCATCAAAGTCACGGATAAAAACAATAGCTAACGCTAACAATAAGATATCACAACTATGAATATTTTAATTACCGGCGCAACCGGCCTTATAGGCACAGCACTTAGTACCGCATTAACCGCCGAAGGTCATAACGTTTATGCCTTGTCGCGAGACAGCACTGCAGATGCTATTAAACCTGCGCCTTTTTATTGGCAACCCAAACAAAAAATTATTCGTTTCGATAGCTCAATCAGCATTGATATTGTGATTAATCTCGCCGGTGAAAACATTGCTGACCGTCGGTGGACAGCCAATAGCAAAGCAACCATTTGGCAAAGCCGTATTGATTCAACTCAGCTTTTATCCGAGACCTTAGCCAAACTCAATAACAAACCCTCATTATTGATTTCTGCATCCGCGATTGGCTTTTATGGTGATACTGGCTCCAATATTGTTGATGAGCGCAGTAGTGCAGGCAATGAGTTTTTGGCCGATTTATCTGTGGCATGGGAACAAGCCACCGCTGCTGCGTCAGCAGCAGGTATCCGTACCGTTCACCTTCGCACAGGGATTGTATTAAGCCCCAATGGCGGCGCCTTAAAACAAATGTTATTACCGTTTAAATTGGGCTTAGGTGGCGCGTTTGGTAATGGCCAGCAGTATATGAGCTGCATTGGACTGCATGAAGCGGTCAATATTATTCAATTTATTATGGCGCAAGAAAGCATTCATGGTGCTGTTAATATGGTTGCGCCAGAAGCGGTTACCAATAAAGTGTTTACCAAAACCTTAGGCGCCGTATTAAAACGACCCACTATCTTCACTGTCCCCGTTCCCATTGCTAAGTTCGCTTTTGGTGAAATGGCAGACCACTTATTACTCACGGGTGCGCGCGTTAAACCGTCTGTATTAATCGAGCACGGGTATACCTTCAGCGATAAAGACTTAACCTCAACTTTAGAGCGGGTTTTATTAGAATAATAACGATAGGCTTACAGGCTGCATTTTCTTTAGCGTGAACATCCAGTTACAATATAAAAAACCACTCTTTTAAGAGCGACTATCGATTACGCTCAATAGTGATACCCATAAAACCCAAACGAGCCAAACTCAACATGTCAGCAAACTCTCCTACCATTGACCTCGCCATCCAACTTATGGCCTGTAAATCCGTCACTCCCGATGATGCCGGATGTCAGCAACTGATGATTGACCGACTCGAAGCCATTGGCTTTCAAGTGAGTAAGCTACGCTTTGATGATGTTGATAACTTTTGGGCAGTTCATGGTGACAGCGGAGATATACTAGCATTTGCTGGCCATACCGATGTCGTACCAGCTGGCGACGAAAGCCATTGGGAATACCCTCCTTACTCTCCCACCATAGACAACGACATGCTATGCGGTCGAGGGGCGGCCGACATGAAAGGCAGCCTTGCTGCGATG
>DMZE01000092.1 GCA_003492055.1 Cellvibrionales bacterium | reverse complement strand
GCGCCTGCAGCACATCCAAACTATCGCTGGCATCATAAGAAGCCGATACTCGATACGCATCGTTATCTAAGTCACCAGCAAGTATCTCTCTCTGGTCAAATTTACCATCATCATTCCGTCGACTTTTATCATTAACATCATTATGAAATGACTCAAAATCCAATGAATCAGCATCATCCGTATCAGCCAGCGTACAAGGCGCAATTACAGAAAGTAGCATAAAACTAAGTATCAACTTTGACGCAGACATAACTAAAGCCCCCTAAGTGAATAAATCATTGAATTGAAAAAATGAAGATAAAAAAAAGAGGGCGATTAAGCCCTCTCAAAAACACTATAAATAAAAGAATATAAATTAACAATTAAAACTTGATTTCATAACCTAATGCAAAAGTATTGGCATCAGTGGTAACGCCGTCATCTGCTTCAACTTTTGCGTAATAGCTAAAGATTTTAGACTTTTTACCTAGCTTGTAATCAACACCAACAGCTGTTTGTGTGATCTCTTTTGTTTCGTCATCTGATTCAGCATACTGTCCTTTAAGGATAAGGCCATTCGATAACTTATACTCGCCGCTAAGTACAAAGCCGTCTTCATCATTGCTGCCTTCATCGGCAACTTGATAGAGTGCGCCAAGCTTGAATCCATCACCTTTATACTCACCAACTAAGCGAGTTAACGATTCAACACTGCTGTCAATCGTTTCGCCGTCGTCATGTGCAACAGTAAACGAATAACCGTTAGCTTTGTAGGATATAGCAGCTGAAACACCGTCTGTAACATCACCGTCATCTTCTTCACCTGGAACAAAGGCTACAGTCGCTGATAAGCCATTCATTTTTGGTGTTGTATACATAATGATATTTTTAGCGCGGTTTTCACCTTGAATAACATTTTTGATGTCGCCCAATACTAAATCATTAAAGCGATCAATTTTTCCTTGCGCTAATTTAGTAGGGGTGTCGTGGTTACCTGCAATGATAGTACCAAAGCCACCTTGAAAACCGGCATAAATATTACGCTGCTTAAATTCGCTATTACTACCATCTTTTCCGTCATCGCCATCATCAATAAAAGTTTCATATTCAAACTTATAAATAGCTTTAATTGAATCCGAAGCATCAAAAGAACCTTTAATACCAAAGCGTGATGCATTGCTATTAAGCTTTGTAGTGTCGGTGCCTTCGTCGTCAGTTAGGTTTAGGCTTAGATTCGCTTTACCATAGACCTTAGGGTCGCCTGCTAAAACGGTTGTTGCATTTAAGCTTGCTGCAATTATTGCTAAAGATAGAATTTTTTGTTTCATCTTTGTACGTCTCCACATAAGTTATGTCTTTTTTTGACCCATCAACAGGTCGGGCTAACGAGATGCATATTATGACCGAACTATTACATTTATATGACAAGTTGATATTTTTAAGTCATTTTTATGGCATTTTTGTGTCTTTTATACTTTTATAGAGTCTATCGTGTGTAAGTCTCTAATTTTGCTCTTTTTTTTTCATTACTAAACAGAGTAACATCTCTTTATGCAAAATCATGATGAAATTATAAGCCAGTTAACTACTATTCGAGACTATGCACGCTGGAGCATGGGCCGGTTCACGGAATCTAATATATTCTATGGTCATGGTACAGATAACGCTTGGGATGAGGCGCTAACGCTCATTTTCCATTTATTGCATCTGCCTCCAGAGGCCAATCAGCATGTGCTTGATGCTGTTCTTACCAAAGCTGAGCGTCAGCTTATACTGCGTGTGGTCGAAGCTCGCTGCTTAGATAGAATGCCGCTACCTTATTTAACTAATGAAGCATGGTTTACAGGCATGCCATTTATTGTTGATGAACGGGTGTTAATTCCTCGCTCACCCATTGGCGAGCTTATTGAGAATGGTTTTTTTCCTTGGGCCCCGCAAACAACATCAAAAGTGTTAGATATGTGTACTGGCAGTGGCTGTATTGGCTTAGCCTGTGTGAATCATCTTGATGTTGAAGCCGATTTAGTTGATCTCTCCGAAGATGCTTTAGCTGTTGCAGCGAAGAATATTACTAAGCATGGTATGTCAGAGAGTGCACGTATTATACAATCTGATTTATTCGCTGAAGTGAATGATCATTACGATATTATCGTTACAAACCCTCCCTATGTTGATGCCGCCGATTTAGACGCTATGCCCCCAGAGTTTCATCATGAGCCTCGGGTTGCACTAGCCGCAGGCGATGATGGCCTCGATTTAGCTCATAGGATATTGGCTGAAGCGAGCAGTTATTTGACAGAGCAGGGCATCTTGGTCATGGAGGTTGGTAATAGCTGGGTTGCTTTAGAGAAGGCTTATCCATCGATTCCATTTACTTGGATAGAGTTTGAGCGCGGTGGGCACGGTGTTTGTGTGTTTAATCGTCAAGAGCTTGTTCAGTACTTTACCTAGTTTTTATTACGAGCGACTTAATTAAAGCCATGTTGTTGTAGATTGATGTGCTGTTGTAGATTGATGTGTTGAGGACTGACGGTTGAGTGGTAGTTAATCGCTTATTAATTCCTAATAATTGTCTTTTTAAAGTTCATTTAAGGTTCATTTCACGTCTATAATGATCAAACGGCGTCGATAATCTCGTATAATAACGCCATTAAATTTCCATAATCGGTTTAACGCAATAGAGGCGCTTCAAGCATGTCCGGCAATACCATTGGCAAGCTTTTCACAGTCACCAGTTTTGGTGAAAGTCATGGACTCGCACTAGGCGC
>DMZE01000054.1 GCA_003492055.1 Cellvibrionales bacterium | reverse complement strand
TCAGCGACCAAGAAATTTCACCCATAGGTGACTCACCGATAATTGCCAGCGAATTGCTGAACGGTTCATTTTCGTTAATACTTTCTGATAACCCGGTAATAACAAACAAACGATCATCCGCCACCAAGGGTTCACGGTCGGAGGAATCGATGCATCCGGCAAGTGGAGTGAGTAGCGAGAACAAAGCGAGCAAACTAATTTTATTCATAATTTCTCAAATACTTGTGATGGCCAAAAGCCATAGTTGTAAGAAAAGCGTTTTAACGATGGAGTATTGCTTTTATAACTCATTGGCAAACTCTATAAGCATAAAATCGACCTAACAAAAAAGGCAGATAGTTTAGCGATTCTCCATCATCGTTTTTAATTTTTGATGTAAGGCATCAACTATTTTTTTATAAGCAGGATCATTGGCCAGATTGTTATTTTCAGTTCGATCATTACTGTGATCGTATAACATTCTCGCTTGTACGCGCCCATTCTTGCCATACCATTCTGTCATAGCATATTGTTCGGTTTTAATGACCTCACCTTTTTGCCAGCGTGGATACACAGCTTCTTTGCCGGGCGCTTGTAAATCATGAAGAAGCGGAGCAAAACTACTGCCCTGCAACTGAGGCGGCGGTTCAATATCTAGTAAGTCGACAAGCGTGCTATAAATATCAACAAACTCAACAAGACCGTCAGAATTCCCACTCACTTTATTATCAGGCAACTTGACGATTAATGGCGTGTGTGTCGCTAGGTCAAAAGGTGAATGCTTTGCCCAAAACCCATGCTCACCAAGAAAGAAGCCGTGATCACCAGCGAATACAACAATAGTATTTTCTTCTAGACCATTGGCTCGCAGCGCGTCCATGACCATGCCAACCTGAGCGTCTATATAACTCACGCCTGCGTAATAACCATGCATAAGCTTGAGTGCTAATTCATCGGGCATCAAATCAGGAGACTTTGGTACGCCAACATACTTGCGCATTTCACCCCAACTGTGCCGAGCCTGTTTTGGCATACCTTCGGCTAAAAAGGGGTTGTCACTCAGAGCTAGTTTGGCAGGATCATAAAGATCCCAATATTTTTTTGGGGCATTAAACGGTAGATGCGGTTTTAAAAATCCCACAGTCAAGAAAAAGGGTTGCCCAGCACTTTTGAAATCTTCTAATGCTTCAATGGCATGATCAGTGATTTGACCATCGTAATAGGCATTATCCGGCACATCCGCCGATTCATAGGCCGGGCCTTTGCGGTTTTTCTTGAACGACCGAATGTTTTCTTCTAACTGGTAGTTTCTGTGCCCTGTGCCCTGACCTCTAGCCAGTGCAAGCCTAGGGTGCCAAGTCGGAACACTCCAGCCTTGCTTTGAATCGTCAGAAAAGTGCATTACCTTACCAAGACTCTGAGTAAAGTAGCCGTTATCTTTTAGCAGGCTAAATAAAGGGATGGCATTGGGAGCATCTTCATCCATGCGCGATTGATAACCGACAAAGCGCGATTCGGTAGGACGAATACCCGTCATCATGCTGGCGCGCGAGGCGCCACAAACCGGTACGTTGACATAGGCATTTTGGAAAACTACCGATTCTTTTGCCAGCCTATCAATATTGGGCGCAACAATATGATCTTTTCCATAAACCGGAAGCTCCGTTCGCAAATCATCAACCAAAATAAAAAGAATATTTGGCTGCTCCAGCGATTTAAAATTGTCCATTGCCGTTACATTAGCAGCACAAAGAAAAAAACCTAAAAGACTTAGAGCAACTATGGTCATTCGATTTATCATTTTCATAGCAATGGAACTCATTGATTACCTATTATTAAAAGATTTAATTGTATGTTGAACATCAACTAATAGAGTGTTGCTTTTAAACAACACTCTTCATGCGACACTTGTTAAGCTTTATTTATTACGCACTACTTGTTGAGTAGTTATTTGTTACGCACTAATTATTACGCACTAATCATTAAGAGACACTTTTCTTTTTTTCCAACCCGCGCGCTTTTTATCCGGCATCATAAAATAACGTAAATCTCTTTCTACGCCATCTCTCAACACCTCATCAGGAAACTCAGCAGAGGTTGAGCCCGATCGATTTCTAAACACCGCGCCCGAACTAAAACGCTCGGTATAAGGAACAACAAGCTGCCCACTACTATTCGATAATTGCTTAAATAATCGCTGTCTTAACTCAGCGACCACACCTAAATAATCAGGGTTATGAATAAGATTGTTCATCTCGCGCGGATCATCCTTAATGTTATAAAGCTCTTCGAGATCCCAAATACCATGGTAGGTCACAAACTTGTAATTATCGGTTCGCAGCGCAAAAGTGGTAGGCGTGCTGGGGTAATTAAATTCCCAATAGTATTCATAAAGTAGTTCGTCGCGCCATTCTTCAACAGCATCTCCCTTTGCCAACGGGTAAAAACTACGACCTTCAAAATAATCAGGTGATTCGATTCCAGCGATATCCAAAATAGTCGGAGCAATATCAATATTGGCAACAATCTGCTCCACTCTATGATTAGCTTTTAAACCAGGGCCATAGGCCAACAATGGCACACGCATAGACTCTTCGTAAGCATTACGCTTGTCGATGAGGCCGTGCTCACCAAACATAAAGCCGTTATCACCCATTAGCATCACAATCGTATTTTCGGCCTGGCCACTTTCTTCGAGCCACTCTAAAATACGTCCTATACTGTCATCAACCGCAGACAAGGCACGGTGATACTCCATTTTATAATCCTGTACATCTAACGAACTATGGTAGGGAAAGTCGACACCGTGCCAACTGTTACGCTGATTTTTAACCCAAAGTGGTTTTCCTTTATAATTTTCTTCAGTATCAGCCTGGCTTGCAGGTACTGGTATCTTCTTGCCCTCATATTGCTTTTCATGGCGCTTGGCAGGAGCGAAGTTGGCATGCACCGCCTTATGCGACAAATATAAGAAGAAAGGCTTCTCACTATTAGATGTAGCCTCTCTTTTGTTCAACCAGTCCAAGGCATAATCGGTAAGCTCATCAGTTATATAGCCCTGTTGGTTAACGTGATTACCATTAACGTTGATCTTATTTGGCTTGCCGTTTTTCATAACTGGGTAATACTCACCCTGCCCTGCAAAACTCACCCAATGATCGAATCCCGGCTGTGGGTCATCCAACTTTCTGTTAGCCGAAGCATGTTCGCCCATATGCCACTTGCCTACTAAGGCTGTTTCATAACCAGCTTCCTGCATATACTCAGGAAAAAACACCGTACCCTCTTTAGGCGCAGCGTTGTTATCAACTACTCCATGATTATGCATATACAGACCCGTCAAAATGGTCGCGCGACTTGGCGAACACAGCGAGGTAGTTACAAAGCTATTGGCAAAATGTACACCTTCCTGTGCCAGCTTATCCATATTCGGCGTGCTAATGACTGGGTTAAGAAAACCCATTTCATCGTAGCGCTGATCATCAGTCAAAATATAAATAACATTCATACGATCCGATTTAGCCATAGTCGCCATCGAAAACATCGCTAGCATACACACCGATGCCAAACGCAATGTTGAAGAAAAATATTTCGTTAAATGTGCAAAACTACTTAC
>DMZE01000078.1 GCA_003492055.1 Cellvibrionales bacterium | reverse complement strand
TTAATCCACCCGCCAAAAAACTGATGACGGTTATCTCAAAACTGATGACAGCCACCAGCTATCGATTTTAGCGAGCGAGCTATTTAAGCCTCAGACTCATCGCTTACAGACGGATTACCCGAAGACAATGGTGGATGATACATAAGCTGCACCAAAGTACCGGCAGGATCTAAACAATAAAAGCTTCTTGCGCCGTCACGATGCGTGCGCGGTGCGTTTTGCATTTTGACCTTATTGGCTTTCAAGAACTCATACCAGCTGTCCACATCATCCATCTCATCAATAATAAAACCAATATGATCTAAACGCTGATGAGCAGGATCCAAATTTACGTTATCTGGCTTATTATGCAGCGCCACATTATCGTTACCCGAGCACAAATAAATATTGTCAGGATCTGGCTGCCACTCTACCGCCATGCCCATTAACTCTATATAAAAATGACAGGCTGCATCAAAGTCTGGCACGAACAAAGCCACATGGCGCATACCCGATGTTGGATGTGGGCGCTCACCTACATACTCTATTTTCTCGCTCATTAGGCTTCCTCTACGACATAACTATGGGTTACTTCTACGCCCGCTTTTTCCATCATAATAGAGACCGAGCAGTATTTTTCTGCCGAGAGGCTTACCGCACGATTAACCTGCGCATCCTTCAATTGATTGCCCGTCACAATGAATTTAAGGTGGATCTGGGTGAACACCGCAGGCACAGCATCAGCACGCTGAGCATCGACCTCAACCACACAGCTCACCACATCTTGACGGCCTTTGCTCAACATCGACATGACATCAAAAGACGCGCAGCCACCCATACCCATAAGCAGCATCTCCATAGGTCTAGGCCCAAGATTCTCGCCACCTTTATCAGCGGGCCCATCCATCTGTACCGTATGGCCGGTTTCAGATTCCGCTTTAAAACTGACATTGCCAGTCCACTGGACAGTTGCCTTCATGTGCTACCTCTTTGGTTCTTGTCTAAAATAAATACAATAGCGAATGCACTCGTGAATGCACTCACGAATACGATAGTTGCCTAGGATGCAAATGATACCCGCTTCTTTTTACTCAGTATGCTTTTTTAGCCCTGCCAAATGACAGAAATAGCGGCTTACCACCCTCTTAGCTCTATTCGCGCACTATTAGTGCGAATTCAATCACTTAAACAATAGCCGTCAAAACAGCATTGATTAAAATATCGACACAACGAGTGCTAGTTCACATTTTGCACAGTTGTGACTGGCATCACACTCAATATAAACAATACTGAAATGAAGAAAGTCATTAAATTTGTTGTCTCACGCACATAGGTTGTTGATATATTATGCTAGCTACTAAACTAAATTCGAATACGCACCGCGACGTCCCAATTGCTACTAATGCTACCAACTCGACTAGAGGAAGATCATTTGTGACCCCCGTACCGCTCACACCTCATATTAAAAATGCAGAGACGCTGATTGCTAACAGCCATCGCCGTCGTTATCCGGTTAAAAGCACCATTATCTATGCTGGCGACACCTCTGAAACCTTGTATTACATCATTAAGGGCTCAGTCACCGTTGCTATTGAAGATGATGATGGCAAAGAAATGATTGTCGCCTATTTAAATGACGGCGACTTTTTCGGCGAAATGGGCTTATTCGATAGCGAAGACGCTCGAAGCGCTTGGATCCGCGCTAAAACAGAATGCGAAGTGGCAGAAATTAGCTTCACTAAATTTCACGAGCTTTCTCAACAGCATCCAGACCTCATGTTTTCGGTCAGCCAGCAAATGGCCAGCCGCTTACGTAAGACCACTCGTAAAGTGGGCGATTTAGCGTTTCTTGATGTGACCGGTCGCGTTGCCCGCACTCTACTTGAATTATGCAAAGAACCCGATGCCATGACTCACCCCGATGGTATGCAAATCAAAATAACCCGTCAGGAAATTGGCCGTATCGTTGGCTGCTCTCGCGAAATGGTGGGACGTGTTCTCAAAGATCTTGAAGCGCAAGGCCTGGTTGGCGTTAAAGGTAAGACCATGGTTGTTTTTGGCACGCGATAAACTGACAACCTATCATCAATATCAGCAACAACAAAAACTGTACTTGTAAAATATCAGCAACAAAAAAGGCCGCTTATTTTAAGCGGCCTTTTTTGTTTAACGATTAGAATCTATTTAACCAGTAGAATCTATTTAACAATTAAAAAAACAAATCATGCAATCGTTCGCCGGGATCATCGGCTCTCATAAATGCCTCACCCACTAAAAAGGCATTCACATCATGCGCTCGCATAGCAGCAACATCTTCTGCCGTGTGAATACCACTCTCGGTTACAACAATACGATCTGCCGGTATCTCATCTAACAACTGATAAGTATTTTCATGACTGGTTTCAAATAAGTGTAAATCCCGATTATTAATGCCGACCAAGGTATTACCTAATGGCAGCGAGCGAATTAACTCATCACGATTATGCACTTCAACCAACACATCCATACCTAAAGACAGCGCGCATTCATTTAACAACTGCAATTGATTATCGGTAAGCGCGGCGACAATTAACAAAATACAATCGGCATCCATCGCACGCGCTTCGTAAATTTGATAAGGATCAAT
>DMZE01000251.1 GCA_003492055.1 Cellvibrionales bacterium | reverse complement strand
ACCAAAGCCATCTTCAACAGCTTCTAATGCAACTTGAACCATATCGCCGATTTCAACGGAAAACTCACCGCTTTCATCTAAAAATTCACCGCGTGGAATAACGCCTTCTGATTTAAGACCGGCGTGAACCGTTACCCAATCACTATCGACGTCGAGTACGACACCTGTGATTATGGCACCAGGGTGCATTTCAATGGTTTTTAAACTTTCTTCGAATAAATCTGCAAAGCTTTCGCTCATAGTGAATAACCTATATGAGGGTCAGACGGCGCTAGTAGCCTCGAATAGATATTCGATGCTTGGCTGTACTGTCCCGGTCCATGCAACCAGCGGCATGGAGCTGTTAAATTAAGCCGGTAATAGGCATGCTGGCATAAAGCCTATTACCAACGCGGTTTTTATATCAATCGCTATATTACTATAAAAATCAATACGTTAAATATTTCTACGTGTTACTAAAGCCGTTTATATTTCTTACAAAAGGCCTCGCTTTGCGGCTTCATCTAGTATCTGCTGACAGACTTCATCAATCGACATCAAGGTACTATCTATAGTCAACGCATCGGGCGCAGGTTTAAGCGGAGCAACGGCGCGATTCATATCGCTATCGTCACGGGCTTTTATGGCCTCAACGAGGCGCGGCAGGGTATCACTTTGGCCCTTATCGAGCAACTGTTTATGGCGGCGTTTTGCTCGCTCTTCAGCCGATGCAGTCAAATAGATCTTTAGCGGCGCCTCAACAAACACCACCGTACCCATATCACGGCCATCAGCCACTAATCCTGGCGCCTCGGCAAAGACACGCTGCCTAGCCAACAATGCAGTGCGCGCGGCCGGCTGCAAGGCAATCTTTGATGCCGCCATACCCACATCTTCAGAGCGAATGGCATCAGTAACATCTTCGCCCTCTAACCAAGCGCGAATACCATCCTGGCCCACAATGGATTTAAATTTAATATCTAAGGCGCTCGCCATCACTTTAAGTGCCGCTTCATTATCGACAGCCACATGATGATTCATGGCAGATAAAGCCAATAAACGATAAAGCATGCCGCTATCGAGTAAATGCCAATTCAAGCGCTCGGCTAACCGCTTACAAATAGTGCCCTTGCCTGCGCCACCAGGGCCGTCGACAGTAATAATAGGTATCAACATACGTTTAATCTCAATCGGGGACGCATTAATCAGCGAGTACTTGTAGCGTCAAACCCACTTCGGTGGCTAGCGCAGCAAAATTAGGGAAAGACGTTGCCACATTATCGCACTCATGAATCACAATCTCACACTGTGAGCGTAAGCCCGCCATCGCAAATGACATAGCAATACGATGATCATCACAGCTTTGAACATCAACACGCGTTTGATTCGCACCGATTTCGCCACCCACAATAATGGCGCCATCTTCCGTACCCGTTGCATCAACACCTAATAGAACCAAACCATCGACCATGGCTTGAATACGATCACTTTCTTTAACACGCAACTCTTCTGCACCACTCAATACAGTTTTGCCGGTAGCGCAAGCTGCAGCTATAAAAAGTGCTGGAAATTCATCAATGGCTAATGGCACTAATGGTTCCGGAATATCGATGCCGTGTAATGGCGCATAGCGAATACGAATATCAGCAACCGGCTCACCGCCCACTGTTTTTTCGTTAGACAATGTAATGTCTGCGCCCATTAAATCTAAAATTTGAATAACACCGGTGCGCGTTGGGTTAATGCCCACATGTCGCAACTGTAAATCTGAACCCGGCACAATAGATGCCGCCACCATAAAAAAGGCCGCTGAAGAAATATCGGCTGGAATATCGATGGTTTTCGCTTTTAGCTTGCCGCCACCTTGCAAAGTCGCACGGGCGCCATCACGAGAAATGGCATAACCAAAACCATCTAACATTCGCTCTGAGTGATCACGCGTGGGGGCTGGCTCAACAGTTGAAGTTTCACCGCTTGCATACAAACCTGCAAGCAACACACATGATTTCACCTGTGCACTCGCCATAGGCAAAATATAATCGATGCCTTTTAATTCACTGTTCCCTTTTAGCTTTAATGGCGGACGACCATTTTCACCGGTCTCAATATCAGCACCCATTAGGCGTAATGGATCGGCCACACGACCCATGGGTCGCGAAGAAAGAGATGCATCGCCAGTTAGCGTGACAGGAAATTTTTGGCCTGCTAGCAAGCCTGCTAACAAACGAATCGATGTCCCTGAATTACCTACATACAAAGGTTCGCTGGGCTGCTTTAAACCGTGCATACCAACACCGTGCACTAAAACCTCACCATTTTCAGGCCCCTCAATCTCAACGCCCATTGCCGTAAATGCTGACAAGGTTGCCAGTGCATCATCGCCCTCTAAAAAACCATGGATTTGCGTATCACCTTCAGCGATAGCGCCAAACATAATTGAACGATGAGAAATGGATTTATCACCGGGAACACGAATATCGCCGACAACTGCCGCATTCGAGTCTACACCTAAGCCAGGACCTGCAATGAATTTCACGTTAATTAACCTTTCTAAAATTAAAGAATAAAATAAAGTAGTATCAATTTAATCTATTATTTTTACGTACTACTGTTTTTAAATTGTGTTTCTATCTAAAAATGAAGCTTACAAATGAAGCGCTATAAATAAACCGTTAGAGATAAACCGTTATAAATGAATTGATGTATTTACCGTTTATTTTTGCGTGCGCGCAGTCAACTCAGCAACAAATTTATCACGCGAATTTTTGACATCACTGAACACCATCTCTAAGGCATCCCCATCATTGCTATTCAGCATTGATCTAAGCTGCGCAATCCATTGTTCAAAATCATCAATCGAAGAACTTAATTGGGTTTTATTCGCCAATAATATTTCTCGCCACATGCGCGGATCAGAACTCGCAATACGAGTAAAATCTCTTAAGCCGCCCGCAGCAAAATCAAAGACGTTAACGTTTTCATTATGATTAGACAGCTGCGCCACTAAGGCATAAGCCAATAGGTGCGGCAAATGACTCGTTAATGCCAATACATGATCATGCTCTGCAACCGACATCTCAAATACTTCAGCACCAACGGCTTGCCATAATTGACTCACCTTCGCGAGTAATGCGGCATCCGTATTTGAACTAGACACCGGATCATTAATTAATATCACGCGATGATCTTGGTAAAGATCCTCTTTTGCAGCACTCACACCGCTTTGCTCTGAGCCGGCAATAGGATGACCTAAAATTGCATTGCTAGGTATTTTATCAAAGTGCCCAATTAAGGCATCAGCTATATTGCCTTTTACGCTAGCCACATCCGTCACCGCTACCGTCGAAGGCAGCAACTCTAACGCTTGAATCATTATTGTCTCAGCCAACATAGTAGGCGTTGCTACTACAACACAATCAGCGCCTTTTAATGCTGTAGCCAAATCCAGTTCAGCATAATCAATAACACCATTGGCTAATGCAGCTTGTAAAGTTGCCTCTGTG
>DMZE01000122.1 GCA_003492055.1 Cellvibrionales bacterium | reverse complement strand
CAAAGAATGCGTGTAAGGCATGTGGTCTAGGCATGGGTGGCCAGCAAGGCGGAATGACTAATGAGCAGGGTGATTTTCCTGCGGTCTGCAATAAAAGTGTTCAGGCGCAGTCAACCGATATCCAATCGCCCATTCCTAATGAAGTGTTTGATCATACTATTGATGAATTTCATCGCCTTAGCGCTTATGAAATGGAGCATTTAGGACGTCTTAATACTCCTCTCTTTAAAGCCAAAGACAGTAATAAATTTAAAGCGGTCGATTGGGATTGGGCCTTAAATTATGCTGCACAGGCGTTTTCTAACACGGCCGCTGAGCGGAGCTTTTTTTATTCTTCGGGTCGCTCGTCGAATGAAGCGGGCTTTATATTGCAGTTATTAGCCAGAGTGTATGGCACTAATAACGTCAACAATTGTTCTTTTTATTGTCATCAGGCAACCGGTGTTGGTTTGTCTGAAACCATTGGTGTGGGTACGGCAACGGTTGAGCTAGATGATTTAGATGGCTGTGACCTGATCTTTGTTATCGGAGCTAATCCGGCGTCTAATCATCCACGCTTTATCCATAAGTTACAGGCTTGTCGCGAACGCGGCGGTAAAGTGGTAATTATCAATCCGGCTAAAGAGCCAGGCTTGGTTCGATTCGCGCTGCCTAAAAGTCCTAAGTCCTTAATTATTGGAGGCAGTGAAATTGCCTCGCATTATTTGCAGCCGCATATTGGTAGTGATCTCGCTGTTTTTAAAGGTATTGCGAAGGCGGTAATACAGCGTTATGGCATTGCCAAACAATTTATTCATGAATATACCGAAAACTATACCGCCTTTCTCGCTGATATTGAGGCGACATCTTGGGATTCAATAGAAACTTTATCGGGCCTGAGTAAGCGAGAGCTACAAGATATTGCCAATGTGTATTGCCATTCAAACAATGCTGTTTTTGCCTGGGGCATGGGTATTACACATCATAAGCATGGCGTTGCTAACGTTGAATATATTTCAAACCTTGCCTTATTACGCGGCATGATAGGCAAACGCTTTTCTGGCTTGCTGCCTCTGCGTGGCCACAGTAATGTGCAAGGGATAGGCACCATCGGTGTTAAGCCAGTATTGGCTGCTGACGTGCTCACTAAAATGCAAGAAACGCTGAAGATAGATTTGCCCAGTAAAGAAGCTTCTCCGGGAATGGATACTTTAGCCTGCCTTGAGGCGGCCGATCGTGGCGAGATGGATGCAGCCTTAATTATGGGTGGCAACTTATACGAAGCGACGCCCGATTCAAAATGGGCCGAGCAGATGATGGATAAGATTGCTTGCAAGGTGTATTTAACAACGACGTTGAATAAAGGTCATTTGTCCGGACTTAATAATGGCGAGGCAATTATTTTTCCGGTGACGGCGCGTGATGAAGAGCCCGAACCGACCACGCAGGAATCGATGTTTAACTATGTGCGTTATAGCGATGGTGGTATTAAGCGTTTATCGAATGTGCGTTCAGAGGTTGATATTCTAACGGATTTTGCGCAGCGTCTTTTTGCTTCTCAAACTACCCAAGCTGTACAGTCTGGAAATAACGATAAACATAAGTTGCCTCTGGATTTTAGTGCGTTTAGATCTCATAAAACGATTCGCGAAACGATTGCCGCTATTGTGCCGGGTATGGAGGCACTAGAAACGATAGACGTTGCTAAGCAAGAGTTTCATGTGCGTAATCGTCTTATACATAAGCCTGAGTTTAAGCGAGCGAATGGTAAAGCAAAATTTGTAGTACATGATTTACCTGAGTTTAAACATAATAATCAATTCCCTATGCGTTTGATGAGCGTGAGAAGTGAAGGGCAGTTTAACTCGATTATTTATGAGCAAAAAGATAGCTATCGCCAAGTTGATCAGCGTTGGGCGGTATTGATAAATCCTAAAGCGATTGCGTCATTAGGTATTGATGCTGGTGATAAAGTGAATATCACTTCAGCGGTGGGAGAGATGAAAGCGGTTACAGTGTATCCCTTCGATTTACCCGACGGTGATGTTATGGCCTATTATCCAGAGGCGAATGTGCTTATCGGTCGAGACCGTGATGCGCGCAGTAAAACGCCAGCATTTAAATCGGTTGATGTTAAATTAACGCCATGTGTTTAAATTCTGTCATGACAATTATTTATGAATAAGCGCTATATTACGGCCAGCGAATTGCTTAAGGATTCTTTTTCCTTAGCTATGAAAATACTCGAAAGTGATTTTCGGCCAAGCTTTATTATTGGCGTATGGCGTGGCGGTGCACCTATCGGTATTGCGGTGCAAGAGGTCTTAGATGTTTGCGGTGTAACTACCGAGCATATTGCGATTCGGACCTCCTCTTATGAAGGGATAGACCAGCGCAGTAAAACCGTAAAAGTGCATGGCTTAGCTTATGTCATTGATACGATTAAAGCCGAGGATAATTTACTGATTGTTGATGATGTTCACGATAGCGGTTTAAGTGTTGCCGAATTAATTAAACAAATAAAACTTCGCAGCGGCGATAGTGCACCGCAGTCAATAAAAATAGCGACGGTTTACTTTAAGCCGAGTCAATCCCAAGTTAGTTCAGAGCCCGATTATTATTTGCATACGACCAACGATTGGTTGGTTTTTCCACATGAGTTACAAGGCTTGACGGCAGAGGAATTACTGGAAAATAAGCCTGAGGTGGCTCACATTACTAAGCAGTTACAGAATTTTAAGTCGAAAAATATTTAGCGCTTGAGAGTTTTTTTTATTCACCATGCAGAAGCTTGCAGTATGCATCTACGGTTTTATTCAATCCCATCTCTAAAGAGTCCAATGTCAGTGCATGACCAATCGACACCTCTAACAAGCCAGGTAAGTCTCGATATTGTTGTAAATTATCTAAATTTAAATCATGTCCTGCATTAACTCCTAAGCCAATCTCACTTGCATGCTTTGCTGCTTTACAGTGCAGTTTAAAGAGTGCGTCGGCCTCGGGTGAATGGTTGTTCTCAGAACGGGCATAGGCATCAGCATAGGGGCCGGTATACAGTTCAATTCTGTCGGCACCAATGGCTTTAGCGAAATTGATTTGCTCAATATCGGGGTCCATAAATAAACTCACCCGACAATCAAGTGCATGAATTTTTTGGATGATAGATTCTAGTTGAGAATTGTCACCCGATAAATCAAATCCATGATCTGAAGTCAGTTGCGCATCACTGTCAGGCACCAGTGTGGCTTGCTCGGGTCGTGCTTGCGCTAATATTTCAAGAAAGCCAGGATAGTCTGAGAAGTCATTGCGCGGACTAGGGCAGGCGCCAGCAAAGGGATTGCCTTCAATATTCAATTCAATGCCTTTGGCCGCTGACAGAGCTTTTAATTGATAGCAATCTTCAGGGCGAATATGACGTTGATCGGGTCGGGGGTGGACGGTAAGGCCGTCGGCACCCGCAGCAAGAATTTTTGTTGCGTACTCAACAATATCCGGATTGTTACCTGGTCGTGAATTACGGATTAAGGCAATTTTATTCAGGTTAACACTCAGTGCTGTTTTATTCGTGCTCAACGCCATATTAGTTCCAGATGATTTTTTATTGACTCATAATAAAAGGATTAATTAATCGAGAAGATAAATACGTTGGATAATAACCGCTTCTAAAGGCACATGTTGATGTCCCGCTCTTGGAGCTACTGCAACACCTTTGATTGCTTCAACAACTGATAAGCCTTCTGTGACTTCGCCAAATACCGCATAGCCCCAACCTCTTGAGTTTTTAGCTCTATGGTTAAGTGAGCCATTGTCTTCGACGTTAATAAAAAATTGACTAGTGGCAGAGTGCGGTGCGTTAGTGCGCGCCATGGCGATGGTGCCAACCGTATTTTTTAAGCCATTATCGGCTTCATTGATGATAGGCGTTCGGGTCGCTTTTTTGGTCATATCGACAGTGAATCCGCCGCCTTGAATCATAAAGTTACTAATTACGCGATGAAAGATAGTGCCGTTATAAAAGCCATTTTCAACATATTGTAAAAAGTTAGCGACGGTAAGCGGTGCTGCTTCTGCATTTAATTGCACGGTAAAGTTACCGGCACTGGTTTCAAATACAACGCTAGGTGATTCTGTGGCTGCGTCTGACATATCAACTTTGGCGGTGGTATCAATCGTAGCTGCTTGGGGGGTGATATTACTTTGATTTGTCGTATTCTCATCTGAACAAGCAGACATAAATACCAATACCAATGTTACTAAACTTATTTTACTTATACTTTTGAATGATTTGATCTGCTGTAACATTTTGTCTATCTCCATTAATAATATTGCTTACAAGGGTGGCTAACCGTTTTTTACGTCCACTCTTTTGAGCGTGCTTTTGGTTTTAACTTAGGCAGCAATATCGCTAAAAATACGCCCATTAACACGGCAAGCGCGCCACGGAAAAACCATTCTTTATCACTTTTATCTGAGAGTCTTGAATTGTTGGCTTGTAGTTCAGCAATATCAATTTTTAGCATCTCATTCTTTTTCAATAACTCGCGATTATTGGTATCTAAGTTGATGGCGTTGGCTGATATTTTTTTAATGTTATCAAGCTCTTTGTTTAGTTGTTGGTTTTGGCGTGATAGCAAGCTAACTTGTTTTTGTATTGCGCCACTACTTTGCTGTGTCTCACGGTTATTTTTTTCGAGACTAGTGAGTTTTTTGTTTAATTGCAGCAACTTGTTTTGTGCTTCTACTAAGCGGGTGCGGGCAATAGGCGTGGCTGCTAAAAATTGATTTTGGATCCAGCCTTCCGTGCCCTTGCTTGTAGTCACTTTGCTAAAGCCCGCTTCATTGTCGGTCTCTAGCAGTGTGAGGCGAGTCCCCGTTTTTAGTCCGCGATGAATAATACGATGCTTGGTGCTATTGCCGCTGTGCAATGGCACATAAAAAACATCTGATACATAGCGTGTCTCTTCAGCGGCATTAACGATAGCTGCTTGACTGAATAGCAGTGTGCAAAGCAGTAAGCGCAGCCCTGCAATACTTAGGTAATAACTGTTTTTAATAAGTAGGCTTATATTCATGGGAGCACCTTTTTATAGGGTTTAACGATCACTTTTTGGTAAACACCTGCGTCGCAATAAGGATCTTCATCGGCCCATTGCTGTGCATCGGCAAGGCAATCAAAAGTAGCAATAACGAGGCTGCCGGTAAAGCCTGCTTCGCCGGGGTCTTCGGAATCAATAGCCGGGTGTGGCCCAGCTAGCAATAAGCGACCTTGTTCCTTTAATTTTTGTAGGCGTTCAATATGAGCGCCGCGTGCTTGTTGTCGCAGCGGTAAACTGTTTGGGACATCTTCGCTAATAATGGCGTAGAACATAGAGGTATGATTTCCTTAATTTAAGTTTTGTTGGGCGACTAGCTAGATTCGTCCGCTTTATCTTTGATATGCGGCACCACAATAATCATGGTGATTATCATAAGTACCAACGTGAAACCTATAGAGCTGTAAAGCTTGTAATTAACCCAAGCGGCTTGCGAGAAGTTATAGGCAACATAAAGGTTAAGGCTGCCGACAATTGAAAAATTAGCAATCCACAATTGATTGAGGCGCAGCCAAGCAGTAGCGGGTAATTCAATTTGTTGGCCAAGCATTTTTTCGAGCAGACTCTTTTTCCCTAATAATAAACCGCCCAATAAAACCAGTGCTAAGCCCCAGTTGAAGACGGTAGGTTTCCACATAATAAAAATATCATTACGTAAAATAAGTGTGGCTGAGCCAGCAACAACAATAATGCCAAATAGCCAGAGTAATTGTTTTTCTACTTTGCCGGTAAAGAACCATGTTAGTAGTACTTGAATAGCCGTGGCGGCCATCAAAATGGCGGTTGCTGAATAGATACCATCAAACTGATAGCTGAAACTCAAAATTTCAAGTGTTTCTCCATCCATTTTAAAGGCGAGAAAAAATAAAATTAAGGGGATGAGTTCTAAAATTTGTTTCATGGGTTTTCCGTGATTTTTATGCTACCTTCGTAACATATAGGTTTTAATTGATATTGGCATTTTCGCGCTGTCGGCGCTATGTTTCTATTCTTTATCCAATGCACGTTAGCCAGTGCGCGATTTTACCTAAAATAAAAAGGTTTGTTAGGGTAAAATTTGGATCGCGTTCACATTCCGCTTGCGATGGTGTTTCTCGGTTTTATTGTTAAAACGGACTATTCGAGTCAAATTCATACGCAGCGTTAATTGCCAGAGCAGAATTACGAATGATATTCGATTTACATACACATAGCACCGCTTCAGATGGTGCACTATCACCCGAGGCACTTTTGGCGAGAGCGAATGCCAATGGCGTTTCTCGTCTGGCGTTAACTGATCATGATACGGTTGCTGGGGTAAAAGTGTTACAAGCCGCTTTGGCAGACCCAGCATTTGTCGCTGAATTGAGTGCGCCCATTGAATTAGTGCCAGGCGTAGAGATTAGCGCCGAAATTGATGGTCGTTCTTACCATATTTTAGGCTTATGGCTTGATACTGATAACGAAACGCTCAATACCTTTTTGAATGGTCAGCGCCTTGCACGTGAGAATCGCGCCGAAGCGATTGGCAAAAAACTGGCAAAGCAGGGCATAACCGGTGCATTAGAGGGCGCAAAGGCCTTGGCGGGTGATGCGGTGTTGAGTCGTCCTCATTTTGCACGTTATTTACTCGAGCAAGGGCATTGCACTAAAGAGCAACAAGCATATAAGCGTTGGTTGGGTGCGGGTAAATCTTGTGATGTGCCTTCTAAATGGCCATCGGGTCACGAGGCGATTGCGACTATTCATGC
>DMZE01000259.1 GCA_003492055.1 Cellvibrionales bacterium | reverse complement strand
CCTTTACCAATACCGGCTGAAGGAGCTGTAGAGTTAGAGGCATCTGTTTATATCGCTTATGAGCGCTATGATGAGGCTGAAGATCTACTCGAGCAAGCCTTAGAGATCGACTCGGATAACCAGGCGCTGCAAATGCAGCTGTTAGAGGTTTATGCCGCAAAGGGTAAGGTGAGGCACTTTGACTTACTTGCCAATCAAATAAATGACGATGATAACGATAGAATTACAATAAAAATCAATTACTTAAAGTCTAAAATCTAAGTAACTTATTAGACACATCTAATGTCCCGCCAGTGTACTTAAGCAGCTCTTCTTTGTGCATTCAGCTAAACGCTCAAGCAAGATAACAAATCTAACACTTTAGCTATATCTTCATTGCTCGCAAATTACGTCACAAATTGTGTTTTTTATCGCAGCATAACTTTTTCGTCAGTCTATACTTTTATAGTTCAAGCAATCCATAAAAAGCAGTCTGTCTCGAAGTTTGGCATAAAAAATAATAAAGGCGTTTTCACTTTAGTAATGCAAAAATTAGATTTAATTAAACTTTACAGCAATAAGCGTGCGCTGGTCGTCGATGAGTTTCCCGATATGCGGGCCTCCATTCGTCGGATGCTACGTAGCTTTGGTGTGGAGACGGTTGATGTAGCTAATGATGGCGGTGATGCCATGGCTCGCTGTCGCGAAAATCAATATGACATAATTATTTGCGATTACAGCCTAGGTAAAGGAAAAAACGGTCAACAGATTCTTGAAGAGCTCCGTTTCACTCAGTCTCTAAATCACCAAGCCATTTATATTCTTGTTACCGCAGAAGTCACAAGATCTATGGTGTTTGGCGCTCTGGAATATAAGCCAGATGATTATTTAATTAAGCCCTTTAATCCTCTTCTGCTTCAGGCTCGGCTTGATAACCTGATGCTAGAAAAACAGTTTTTCTCTAATGTTTATGAAGCTTTAGATGAGAGCGATTATGAAGCCGCGGCAGAGCATGCAGAGGTTTTGGTTAATCGTGATCGACGCTATCGTGTCGCGGCACAGAAATTACAGGGTCAGGCACTTTTGCAGTCCGCACAATTTGATAAAGCTCATAAGCTTTATCATGATGTTATGGAGCGTCGTCGCCAAGAGTGGGCATGTATTGGCTGTGCACGAGCATTAATCGGCTTACAAAAGTGGACCTCTGCTATTCATGTACTCTCTGAATTGATTGATCACGGCACTGAAAGCCTACAAGTATTTGATTGTCTTGCCGAGGCCGAGCTTGCTCTTGGTCGAAATGGAGTCGCTCAAGCTATTTTAGAGCGAGCAACGGTTTCTTCGCCGTATGGCATTTTAAGACAAATTAACTTAGCCGAGGTTGCCTCAGCGAATAATGATTACTTAGCCGCAGAAAAAGCCTATAGGCGAGTGATTAAACTTGGAGTGAACTCTTGTCACGATTCACATGAACACTCTTTAGGTTTAGTGCGCTGCTTATTAGATAAAGAAAAGCAGCAGATATCGGGTAATAGCGATACCTTTAAGGAGTGTTATACCGTTTGTCATCGAATTAAAAAGAAGTATGGCAACGAAGCGCAAGTTATTCTGCAGGCTGACCTTATTGAGGCGAAGACCTTAGCCCAGCAAGGTGAGATTGATATGGCCATAGAACATGCGCAAAAGTTATTTGCTAAATACCGTGAAGAAGAAAATATCTTGCCGGGCTTAGGGCTTGATATGGCAGCGGCTCTTTTGGCTATTGATAAGCCGAATCAGGGTCGTGAAGTGCTAGAAGATTTAGCTGAACGGTTTGCCGAAGATAATTTATTACTAGCAAAGATTGATGCTATGGCAGATCAACCCATAAGTACAAAGGCGAAAGAGAACGCCAGCAAAATTAACGCCGAAGGTAAAGTGCTATTTGAGACTGATAACTTTGATGAGGCAGTTGCTCATTTTCGCATGGCCGTTAACCATTACCCCAATAATGTCGAGCTGAAGTTGAATTTATTGTTAGCCATTATGCAATGCGTTAATACCACTAATGCGGGTGCCGCCGAGAGCCTCGAAATGGTTGATGAAGCAGCGTCGTTAATCGCCTCTTTAGAGTCGCTACCCTCGGTACATAAAGCTTATCAACGTTATCAATCATTGGCCTCCGAAATGCAGCAGCTTCAGGATGCCGCATAGCTGCTCATGCTGGTTAAGAATTAAGGCTAATGTTTACAATCTCGTCTTAAGATTTACATTGTCCCTTTATTATATTCACTTTTAACCTTTAATTTATCGCCCGATAGTAATACGCTGGCTTCAGTTTCTGGCGTGTATTTCATTCTGCTCGCCTGTATGTTTTTATTGCTATAAATAAAAGGAGAATATCGTGGCTAAGATTGTAAAAGGCTTATTAGGC
The DNA here is from genome assembly GCA_003492055.1 of Cellvibrionales bacterium. Taxonomy (GTDB): domain Bacteria; phylum Pseudomonadota; class Gammaproteobacteria; order Pseudomonadales; family UBA7434; genus UBA7434. The sequence goes on along the minus strand of DMZE01000259.1, from coordinate 4,220 downwards.
TTTATTGGTTTGCTGGTAGTTATTGCTGTTATTGCGGTTGTTGTAGTGGCTAATAATCTGGGCAGCATTATAAAGAGCGGGATTAATGATCATGGCGCCTCTGTCGTGGGTGTTCCTGTATCCGTTTCGGATGTTGCTATTCATTTTCTTGATGGAAGTGCGTCGATTAGCGATTTGCATATTGGTAACCCTGAGGGCTTTAGTGAGAGCAATGCCTTTGAGCTTAAGCGAATTGATGTTGAGTTAGACTTAATGTCTTTAATAAAGCCCGTTGTTATTATTAAGCGCATAGCGATTGATGGCGCGCAGGTCTTTGCTGAGCAGGTGGGTACAACAACTAACTTGCAAGTAATTAAAGATAAGATGGCTTCGGGAGCTTCTACTGAATCCGAAGCGTCTGAAGCGGCGAGTGCTGAATCGGATGCGTCTTCATCGGCCCCCAACATAGCGATTGCTTTGTTTGAATTCACAGACGCAAAGGCCGTTGTTAAATCTCAGCAGTTTGGTGAAGATTCGCTAGATGTGCCGAATATAGTCTTGCAAGAAATAGGTACGCCAGAAGAGGGCGTCACTATTGAATCTGCCGCGCAATCTGTGATGCAGCCACTAATGAAAAAAGTTATTGCAGAGATACAGAGCCAAGTCATTGACGAGCAGATTGATAAAGCATTAAAAAAGGCTTTGGGTGATAAAGCCGGCCAATATAAAGAGGCGTTAAAAGGTTTGTTTAATCGATAGTTAAAATACGGCTGGCGCTAAAGCTGTGATCAGCAATATAGTTGGCTATAAAGCTGTCGAGTGTCGATTGTTGAGCACTGGCTTGGGTTAACCATAGCTGGTGTTCAATTTTAGTTAAGGCCGTATGACGCGTATCTTTATTAGTGATAGGCATATTCAGTAAAGTGTGGACACGTTCAGCAATAGCGGCACCTGAGTCTATCCATTGCCAATTGGGTTTAATGGCTTTGAAGTACTCGCTGATAAGTGGGAAGTGTGTGCAGCCCAGCACCACGGTGTCAATATTTTCGCCGCCTACTTGTTCTGTTAGCTGCTCTACAACGTTCAATAAATATTCGCTATCGATTGTCTGCCCATGAATATGGGCCTCTATATGCTTAACGAGCTGACTACTGCCGAGACAAATTACTTGGTGATTGGCCGCATGCTCGTTAATGAGTTGCTGGGTATAATTTCGGTTAACGGTGCCAGGCGTAGCTAATAAAGCAATAGTTTGGCTTTTACTGACTTTGGCAGCGCTTTTAATGGCGGGCACAACGCCAACAACCGGTATTGCAAGCTGTGTTCGTAGGCTTGGGAGTATCGCGGTACTTGCTGTATTACAGGCAATGACCACAATGTTTGGCTGTAATTGCTCGCAGGCCGATAATAAAACGCGACTGGCTCTATTAATTAATTCCTCGGTGCTTTTTTCACCGTAAGGGAATGCCGCATTATCTGAAAGGTAGTGCAGTTCAATGGCCTCTGTACGGGCTATAATCTCGCGACTAATACTCAAACCGCCAACGCCAGAATCAAATACCAGAACGCGAGGCCTTTTGGTTATGTTTGATTGTGGCTGCTGAGCTTGCACGTGTTAAACCTTTCGTTGTAATGTTATTTAAATTGACTGTTTTCTAAGGCGAGAACAGCTCATCTATTTATTTGTATCGCCTTTTTATGGAGTGTAAAGAAAAAGAATGCGGATTATAAGTATTAATGTTAACGGGATTCGTGCAGCGCAGCGCAAGGGTTTCTTTGAATGGCTGGCTAAACAAGATGCCGATGTCGTCTGCTTACAAGAAATTAAAGCTCAAGAAGAGCAATTGGTAGATCCTGTATTTTACCCTGAGGGCTATCACTGCTATTACTATGATGCCGTCAAAAAAGGCTATAGCGGCACTGCACTCTACTGCAAGCAAAAGCCTAACAAGGTCACTAAGGGCTTGGGTTGGGAGCCTTGTGATTCTCAGGCGCGCTATATACAAGCTGACTTTGATGGAATTAGTGTGGTCTCTATGTATGTGCCATCGGGTTCGAGTAAAGAAGAGGCCTTGGCTAGGAAATTATCGTTTCACGATCAAATAATGCCGCACTTTGAATCGCTTCGACGCAAACGTCGTGAATACGTGATCTGTGCCGACTGGAATACTTGTCATAAAGAGATCGATTTAAAGAACTGGCGACCAAACCGTAAAAACTCAGGCTTTCTGCCCATTGAGCGCGCTTGGTTAGATTCGCTCTATGATGACGTTGGCTATCTCGATGGTTTTCGTTTATTAAATCAAGATGCCGATGAATATACTTGGTGGTCTAATCGTGGGCAGGCCTATGCTAATAATGTGGGTTGGCGTTTGGATTATCATGTGATTACGCCAGGGCTAAAAGATAAGGCTCAGGCTGCTTGGGTTTATCGTGATGAACGTTTTTCTGATCATGCACCCGTTATTATGGATTTTGATTACTAGTAAGCCGATCGAATCAAGGTGGTCTATTTACGTCACCTATTCGGTCTATTCATGCATCTATTGTTTATCGTCTTGTTTTTCTTGCCGGCCTCTATAAGCTCTTGGTTATCGGTTTTAACTAAGAGCTTAGTCATTAAAAAATTCTTTTCTCTCGTCTAGTCATTTGAATCGGTCATTCTGTATCGATGCTTTAATGTATAGCTTTTAATGGTTTCACGATTTATTACCGTTTTATAAGCGTTTGCTCGCACTAATCGCTTTTTTTGCGGTCAACTTTTCTGTGGTTATTAATTATTTAATTCAATTAATATAGAGGGTTTGCATGAAACTTTATGAAGAGCATGAGCGTCAACGACCAGCCGATTATTTTACTGACTGGAAAGAGCGAGAGGCGCTTGCTGAGGGGATGATTCCTCTTGTTGGTAAGTTGTATCGTAAAAATAATGTTAAAACGTATATTTATGGCCATCCATTGGTTAATCGTTCCGTTATTGAAATTATGCAAGACCATAGAGCGGTCAGGCAAATTGAATCTAACGAGCTCTCCGAGTTTGAAACCTTCCCCGTCCTTAGGGCCTTAGCTGCTCATGATCTCGGTCATGCCCATATTGATATTGGCAGAATTGCAGCGCGCTTCTTCTTTGAGGGAGATGATAAAGATGCAAAAGGGCAGCGAGTGTCTCTTGAGGACTATGTTAAGCAGCAGGTCGCTGGTCTTATCGGTAATAATGAGAAGCCGCTAGCGCAACCGCAAGATGTCGTGCTTTATGGCTTTGGTCGTATTGGCCGATTAATGGCTCGCTTGCTGATCGAAAAAACCGGTGGTGGCGATAACTTACGCTTACGTGCCATTGTGGTTCGCAAAGGCGGCGAGCATGACTTAATTAAACGTGCCTCGCTATTACAGCGTGATTCTGTCCATGGGCAGTTCAATGGTACGGTTCGAGTCGATGAAGAACGCTGCTCTTTTGTCGCTAATGGTAATGAGATTCGTGTTATCTATGCCAGTGAGCCTGACAAAATTGATTATACAAAGTATGGCATTAACAATGCATTGGTCGTCGATAACACGGGTATGTGGCGTGATTTCGATGGTCTAGGTTTACATCTTAAGTCTAAGGGCGTGAGTAAGGTGCTGCTAACTGCGCCTGGTAAGGGCGACATGAAAAACATTGTGTCTGGCATTAACGACAACATCATGGATGAGTCAGATACCATTATTTCTGCAGCCTCTTGCACAACTAACGCTATTACACCGCCACTTAAGGCCTTAGATGATGAGTATGGTGTTGAATCCGGTCATGTTGAAACCGTTCACTCTTATACTAATGATCAGAACCTTATCGATAACTTCCATAAGGGTAATCGTCGTGGTCGCAGTGCGGCACTCAATATGGTGTTGACGGAAACGGGCGCCGTGAAAGCGGTGGGTAAGGTGTTGCCAACGCTAATGGGGAAGCTTTCTGGCAATGCCATTCGTGTACCTACGCCTAATGTATCAATGGCCATTTTGAATTTAACGCTTAAGCGCGAAACCACCGCTGATGAGCTTAATGAGTATATTCGTAAAGTTTCGGTGCATTCGCCGCTAAGAAAGCAAATTGATTTCACCAACTCGCCAGAGGTTGTCTCGACAGATTTTGTCGGTTCACGTCGGGCATGTGTGTTTGATGCTCAGGCGACTATCGTAAATGGCAAAAATGCGGTGCTTTATATCTGGTATGACAATGAGTTTGGCTATACCTGCCAGGTTCA
>DMZE01000269.1 GCA_003492055.1 Cellvibrionales bacterium | reverse complement strand
CTACAACCATAATTTGGATACCTCGCCAGAATACTATGGCGATATTATTACTACGCGAACCTATCAAGATCGCTTAGATACCTTGCATCATGTTCGCGAAGCCGGCATTAATGTCTGCTCTGGCGGTATTGTTGGCATGGGCGAAACAATTGAAGATCGCGTGGGTTTGCTTTTAGAGCTGGCCAATATGCCTGAGCACCCACAAAGCGTCCCGATTAATCGCTTGGTGCGTGTCGAGGGTACGCCGATGGAAAATGAAGCTGATTTTGATAATTTTGATTTTATTCGCACCATTGCGGTTGCGCGTATTTTGATGCCAAAATCTTATGTACGCCTTTCGGCAGGCCGTGAAACCATGAATGAAGAGATGCATGCGCTGGTTTATTTTGCCGGTGCTAACTCGATTTTTTATGGTGAGAAATTGTTGACCACACCAAACCCAGAGGCCAATAAAGACCTTGATTTATTCCGTCGCCTAGGTATTTCACCTGAAGGTGTTGAGCCCGTCAGCGAGGCTGATTTAGCGGCTTCATTACCTGCGAGTAGGGCTGCATTATTTTATAACGCAGCGTCTCACTAAGGTTAAGTTTAAATTGTAGTGTAAGTGCTTACTTTCACTTTAAGGTATTTATTAACTACAATTTAGCTATTATCTGATGAGTCGCTGGCTATCTGATTTGGCGCCTGCGCTCGCGGCGCGCCAACAAGAAAAATTGTACCGTCAGCGCTTTACGCTGGACACGGCGCAAGGGCCGTTGGTGCAGTTAAAGGGTGGTGACGTCCTCAATTTTTCTAGCAACGACTATCTTGGTTTAGCCAATCATCCGGCTGTTATTTCAGCCTTTCAAGCTTCAGCCGAGCAATACGGTGTGGGCGCTGGTGCCTCTCATTTGGTGGTCGGTCATCAACAACCCCATGAGCAATTAGAATGTGCCATAGCTGAGTTTACTGGGCGCGAACGAGCGCTGCTTTTCTCTAGCGGCTATATGGCCAATCTTGGCGTACTAAAAGCATTGTTAGGCAAAGAGGATGTGATTGTTCAGGATAAGCTTAATCACGCTTCACTGATTGACGGTGGTCTTGCTTCTGGTGCGCAATTGCTTCGCTATCGACACAATGATTTAGATCATCTGGATCAGCTTCTCAGTAAGTCGGTATCTGCTAATAAAAATGCACGAAAAATTTTAGCGGTGGATGGCGTTTTTAGCATGGATGGCGATATTGCTCCGCTAGATGCGCTGGCGGATATGTGTGATACGCATGATGTTGCCTTAATGGTTGATGATGCGCATGGCTTTGGTGTGTTGGGTGAGCAGGGCGCTGGTTGCAGCGAGCACTTTGGTCTTGACCAACAGCGGCTGCCTATTGTCATGGGAACCTTGGGTAAAGCTTTTGGTGTTTCGGGTGCTTTTGTGGCCGGCAGCCATGATTTGATAGAGACTTTAATTCAATATTCGCGCACGTATATTTATACCACTGCCTTGCCACCGGCTTGCGCCGCTGCGGCATTGCAATCATTGAGTATTATTAAAACTCAGCCCGAACGGCGGCAACACTTGCAAGATTTAATTGCTTATTTTCGCCAAGCGATTAGTGCTCTCGATTTTAATGTACTGCCTTCAACGACAGCGATTCAACCCATTATTATTGGTGACAGCGAAAAAACATTAACGTTAAGTCAGGCTTTATTAAAAGCGGGAATATTAGTGACGGCTATTCGTCCACCTACCGTTCCCGTGGGTACTGCGCGATTACGCATTACCTTAACGGCAGCGCATTCGTTTGCACAGGTAGATCAATTAATTGATGTGCTTCGTCAGCATGCGAATTTAGCATGACTAAACGCATGACGCTGAGCGCGGAACCAAATACTGAGTGTGCTAACGATATTGATAAGTCGTTAGTGATGACGCGCATAAATTCTTATAGCGCTAATGCCTCTGCCATATTGTTAATGCATGGTTGGGGTGCGAGTAGTGATATTTGGAATGACTGCATAGAATCATTACGTATTCACTTTGATATTTATATATTAGATTTGCCGGGCCATGGCTTAAATGCTGATTCGTCGTTTGTCCATGCCGAAGATTTTGTTGAGCATTTTACGCGCCAGCATTTTTCTGCAATGCCACAAAAATTCGCCATTATAGGTTGGTCATTAGGGGGCTTGTTAGCGTCTCTGTTAGCGCAGAAATTTTCAAAGCGTATAACCGCTTTGATCACTATTGCGACTAATCGCAGCTTTGTTTGTCATGATGATTGGCTACAAGCCATGCCTGCAAATGTGTTTGATAATTTTTATCAGCAATTGAATAAAAATGATCGAGCGGCAGTGCTTAATCGTTTTTATGCTTTGCAGGTGAAGGATTCCGCATCGGTTCGTGTGGATTTAAAGCGTTTAAAAAAACTGCTCTATGATTCGGTTTACGGAGATAAAGGTTTGCAGTGTGGCTTAAGATGGCTTGCCGATTATGATTTGTTATCTTGTTGGGATGAGTTAAGCGTACCAACGCTTCATCAATTTGGCGCGCATGATAATTTAGTGCCCCGTACTGCAGCTGAATTACTTACTAGGCAATATCCTAATAGTGAAATAAATATTTTTGAAAATTCTGCACACTTACCTTTTATTAGCGAGCGTGAAGATTGGCTTGCATCTACTGTGAGTTTTATTAAAAAAAATGAGTCGCAGCTGATTATTGATAAGCGAGAAATAGAAAAATCATTTTCTAATGCGGCGGATAACTATGATTCGATTGCCGTATTTCAACATGCAGTCGGTCAAAAGCTGATGGCTTATTTGCCAAAAAAAAATGTTAATCGTGTCTTAGATTTAGGTGCGGGAACGGGTTATTTTTCTGCTGCATTACGCCAACGTTATCCTGCTGCAGATAGGTTTGAAGTTGATATTTCTGCGCGTATGCTGGCTTTTTGTCAGTCGCGAGACGTTGATGCATTTCAGGTACAAGCGGATATTGAGTCCTTACCCTTTTTATCTCAAAGCTTTGATCTTATTTACTCTAGTTTGTCTATTCAGTGGTGTCATGATTTAGATAAAGTCTTTCAGGGTATCGCTGATAGTTTATCTGTTGGTGGTGTGGCGGTGCTGACGACTCTCGTCGATGGTTCTTTAGCTGAATTAAAACAGGCATGGGCCAGTGTCGATAATGCGGTTCATGTCAATGAGTTTGAATGCGAAGCAACATTAAAATCCAGTTGCGAAAAATCGGGTCTTAGCGTTCAGCAATGGTCGGTAGAGGATGATATGCAAACGTTTTCGACCATGCGTGATTTGATTCGCAGCGTCAAAGATATCGGAGCCCATAATATGCACCCGGGGCGGCCTAAAGGTTTAATGGGTAAAAATAAATATCGCCAGTTTGTGAACACCTATAATGCATTGCGAACGGAGCGAGGACAATGGCCTTTGACTTACCGCATTTTGTATATGGTGTTACAAAAAAATGACAGATAATTTTTGCCGACAGAGCTGTGAAAACGAATGACTTTAAAAACGACGCATAATCAAAAGCCGCAGCGTATTTTTATTACGGGCACAGATACTGATGCCGGTAAGACGGTTGTCGCTACGCATTTATTGCATGCCTTAGCTTTTGCTGGTTATCGAACGGCAGCATTAAAACCGTTGGCGGCAGGTGCCGATAATATTGCATCGACTCTGCGTAATGATGATGCTGTTCAGTTACAAGCGGCTGCCACTGAGTTACATAGTTATGAAACAGTGAATCCTTATTTATTTGCCGAGGCTATTGCGCCACATATTGCGGCGAGTAATGAAAATCGCAATATAGATTTTGATGAATGTGTTGCGCGCTGTATGCCTTTGCTTGAATCAGATGCAGATGTTGTGGTGGTCGAGGGTGCTGGTGGTTGGTTGGTGCCAGTTAATGATCAATACACCATGGCTGATTTAGCGGTGGCGTTAGATATGCAGGTAGTGCTGGTGGTGGGCTTGAAGCTGGGTTGTATTAATCATGCTTTGTTAACCGCTGCCGCAATAGAGAAGGCCGGTTTAACGCTGTTAGGCTGGGTGGCGAATCATTTACACGAAGATATGTGTGAGTCCCGAGCCAATGTTGCCTCTTTAACCGCGCGCATAAAAAGCCCCTTGTTAGCCGAGTTACCGTTTTCTTCATCCATTGAATCTGCTAATTTTGTTGATCAGTTCGATCTTTCGCCATTTGCTTAGGCTGTATTTTCGATAAATTCACTTATCTGATAAGCGGTATTAGTGTCTTGAAGCGCTTTTTGCTTAAATTAGCGCTGATTTGGGTGGCTATAATATAGATGGCCGACAGGTAGAATAGCCGATAGGTAGAATAGATAGTTGATAGGTAGAATAGGTGGTTGGCGTCATAATGAGCAATACGTTGTTACAGGTGGGTACAGCTGCGATGCAAGCGGGTATGCAGCAAGCGGGTCAGGCGGCAGCTGAAATAGCGGCTGTGGCTAAAAATAATGATGCTTCGCTGAACCATTCGGTCGTTGATTTATTGCAGGCAGAGCATCAAGTTAAGGCGTCGGCGCAGCTGGTAAAAACGGCAGATCAGATGATGGGGGCAATGATCGATATATTTGTTTAGATACAAATCTGGCGTTATGATAATAGCCGTAGATGATAATCATTTTAAAAATCTATACTAACGCTAATCCATACTAAC
>DMZE01000093.1 GCA_003492055.1 Cellvibrionales bacterium | reverse complement strand
GGATCTATCGCAGCAATAGAGCGTGCATAAACCTTACGGGTTTCGACAATTTCAGCCGACATAACCCACTGCGGGGCGGGCTTAAATTGCGATGATGCAGGAAACAAAAAGAACTTAAGATTTCTTGCGCCTCGATATTCGCCTTTCTTTTCTTTTAAACCAATATTAGATGGCAGTCCGGTTAAGAGTGCGCAATGTATTTTTTCAACATCCGCAGCACTAAAAATAAACTGATGCAGATCATCTACGCGTTCGTCATTATCATTGGTTAGCCACTCACGCTTAGGCTTCGCAGCTATTTTTTCAGCGCTAGGACTCTGAGAGTCCGCTTTAGAGGGGCGTTTATTTTTAAGCAACGGCTTAACTGCCAGTAATAACTGACGATGCAAATCACGCCACTCACGCATACGTGGATAAGAGAGATAGCTTTTTTTACACAGCTTACGTAAATGATTTTCACTCAGCTCAACACGATGCTCTTCATAATAATGCCAGAGGTTTATCCATGCTAAAAAATCCGAGCGTTTATGCCAAAAGCGACGATGTGCTTGATCGGCCGCTTGCCTTTTATCAGCCGGCATTTCACGTGGATCTTGCACCGCTAAGGCGCTCACAATAATTAATACATCGTCTACATTCTGCTGCTTTATTGACGCCAGTAGCATACGTCCTAAACGCGGATCAACCGGTAGACGCGCCAAATCACGACCAATAGCGGTAAGCTTACCTTGCTCATTCAGCGCACCTAATTCTTCTAAGGTTTTGAGGCCCGAACGAATCTGTCGACCATCGGGCTGCTCCATAAAAGGAAACTGCGCAATATCGCCTATATCCAAGCCCTTCATTTGTAATACTACGGCAGCCAAGTTAGTCCGCAGTAATTCAGGCTCGGTAAATTCGGGGCGCGCTTTAAAATCATCTTCAGTATAGAGTCGGTAACACACCCCAGGCGCTAAACGACCACAGCGCCCTGCTCGCTGATTAGCGCTAGCTTGTGAAATTGCCTCTAAAGGCAATCGTTGTAACTTGCTGCGCGCGCTATAACGACTAATGCGCGCAATGCCTGAGTCAATAACATAGCCAATACCAGGTACCGTTACCGAAGTTTCGGCAACATTGGTAGCTAATATCACTCGACGCCTCATAGAGGCTTGGCGATTAACTGTGAAAATTCGCTGCTGCTCTTTTTGACTCAACCGCGCATAGAGCGGCAGTATTTCAAATTGCGATTCATCGCGCTTTAAAAACTGACTTAAATCGCGAATTTCTCGCTCACCCGGTAAAAACACTAAAACATCTCGCGGGCCACCTTGTTTGCCAACGCTATCATTCTGATCGATTTGCGCTAAGGCATTGCGAACCCGCGCATTGACATCGGCGGCGCTATCAATACGATCACTTGACGCATTGTCGTTTAAGGATTTGTTAGAGGCTTTGTTCGCCTCACCACCATCCGCTTCGGCGGTAAATTCAGCGTGCTCTTCAAGGTATTCAATTTCAACAGGAAAACTTCGGCCTGCAATTTCAATAACCGGCGCGCCACTAAAGTGCTGCGCAAAACGATCGACATCAATAGTCGCCGAAGTCACAATTAATTTTAAATCAGGGCGCTTAGGTAATAAGGTTTTTAAATAACCCAATAAAAAATCAATATTAAGACTGCGCTCATGCGCCTCATCAATAATTAAGGTGTCGTAGTCACGCAAGTATCTGTCGTTAGCAATTGCCGCTAACAATATGCCATCGGTCATCACCTTAATGCGTGTACTATCGTCGTATTGATCATTAAAACGAAAGTGAAAACCAACCGCCGAACCTAGTGGTACTTCGAGCTCATCAGCAATACGCGCAGCAACCGTTCGTGCTGCTAAACGTCGTGGCTGGGTATGGCCAATACGACCTCTAACGCCTCGACCTAATTCCGCACAAATTTTCGGTATTTGGGTGGTTTTACCCGAGCCGGTTTCACCCGCAATAATAACCACTTGATGCTTTTTAATGGCTTCGGAAATTTGCTCGCGACAAGCGGCAACAGGCAGTGCTTCGGGGTATTGAATATGAGGGAAGCTGTTTTTACGTAGGGCAACGGTTTTTAATGAGGCCGTTATTTTATCGAGTAAACGCTGCGCATCTTGGGTGAAAGGCTGACCTTTATCGGCACGTACTTTTATTTTTTGCAAGCGCTGGCGAAACACGTATTGATCACGGATCAATACGTCGCCTAATAGTTTCTCAATGGCTTTATGGCAGGCGGGTAATTGCTCTGCTGTAGGTAAGTCTGTAATAGGTAACTCAGTTATAGGTAGCTCAGTAATGGCTGGTTTCACTTGCTCAAATCATTAATTATGCACTATTGCTGGCATCGGCATCACGTAATTCACGGCGCAATATTTTACCAACATTCGATTTAGGTAAGTCGTCTATAAAGGCAACTTCACTCGGTACTTTGTAAGGTGTTAGTTGCGTGCGACAATAAGCAATAATTTCTTCGCTGGTTAGAGACGAGTCCGACTTAACCACATACACTTTCACTTTTTCGCCGGCACGCTCATCCTTAACACCAATAACCGCACATTCTAATACTTTATCATGGCTACTGATAACATTTTCCAATTCATTCGGATAAACATTAAAGCCCGAGACAATAATCATATCTTTTTTACGGTCGACAAGCTGCGGAAAACCATCTTCATCAATAACAGCAATATCACCGGTAGCAAACCAGCCGTCAGCACTTAATACTTCAGCACTTTTTTCCGGCTGCTGCCAATAACCTTGCATGACCTGAGGGCCACGCACACAGAGCTCGCCTTTTTCACCACAAGGCAAGGCATTGCCTTCGCCATCAATAACTTTTAATTCTGTACCGGGTGCAGTAACACCAATAGAGCCGAGTTTACGCCCTGCTCCCCCGGTATTAATCGATACCACTGGTGATGTCTCGGTTAAACCGTAGCCTTCATTAATTTCAACACCGGTTGTGTCATGCCAGCGTTGAGCTGCATCACTGGTTAAAGCCATGCCGCCCGAAACAGTCATCGACAAATTGGAGAAATCTAAGGCTTTAAAATCATCGCGTGCGCACAAGGCAACAAATAAGGTGTTTAAACCGTAGAACACACTAAACGGCCAAGCCGACATCGTTTTAACCATAGAAGGCAAATCACGAGGATTAGCAATCAACAAGCAATGTCGCCCTTGGCTAACCAAAAAGGCACATGCTGAGCAGGCAAAAATATGATACAGGGGCAAAGGCAACACAGCAGTTGAATTAACCTCATCTTCGGGCGCGCCAAACGCTTTAAATAACAACTTTTGCTGCGCAACATTAGACAGTAAGCTTCTATGACTCAACATAGCGCCTTTTGATAACCCTGTAGTGCCGCCGGTGTACTGCAGTAACGCAAGATCATCCACAGCGATATTCGGATCTTGAAATTCACCTTTTTGGCCTAGCTTTAAACAGCCACGCAGTGTTAACGCATTAGGAATGGAATACGCCGGCACGGCACGCTTAATATAACGCATAGCAAAGTTAATTAAGGTGCGCGATAAGGTACCGTGTAAATCGGCAATCTCGGTGACAATAACATGGCGAATGCCGGTTTTAGGAATAACGTCTTGTACTGAGTGCGCAACATTGGCAAGCACCACTAAGGCTTTAGCACCCGAGTCGTTAAATTGATGCACTAACTCACGTTCGGTATAGAGTGGATTAGTATTGACCACCACAAGGCCTGCTTTTATTGCGCCGAAGAAAACGACCGGATACTGAATAACATTGGGTAGTTGAATAGCTAGTCGATCGCCCTTTTGCAAATCGGTGTGCTGCTGAATATAAATAGCGAAGGCATCGGATAACGCATTAAGCTGCGCAAAATTAATGGAATGACCCAAGCTGGTAAAGGCAAGATTTTCTGGCTGCTTAGAGGCGGTAGTGGTGAGCAACTGCGCCAAATGGCTGTCTGTTATTTCATCAATCGTGCTAGCTATATTCACGCGCTGCTGCAATGCAGTAATGGCTTCATTTATTTGCACATCAATTACCTTTATTAAGGGTTACGAATTACTATCCGTTTTAGTCGGCCAGCTTAGGAGCGCTTTAATTGCTCAGTTTACTGGATCATTTTTTTAGTCATGTTAGCGTGAACCGCATCTGCAGGCAATTTAAAGAAAGATAACCTAGCAATTTTTTAATAAGCGAGCGATTCGACCCATAAAAAACGATTTATCCAAAGAAATTGGCTACTTTTTGTTAGCACTTGCTGTAATACTTTCATTCTTTATTTATGATTAACTTATTGTCATTCTTTTAATGATCGAATCAATACAATAAACAACTGACTGAACATCAACCCATCGAGGAATTTTTGTGTCCACTGCTAGCCCATCGCTTATTACTAACTATTGCTATGAAGACATTACACTAGACCAAACGGTATCGGTTTCACGCACCATTACCGCTGACGATATCACGCTGTTTGCGGCTTTATCGGGTGACTTAAACCCTGTCCATCTTGATGCCGATTATGCGGCGACTACGCCATTTGGCAAGCCCATAGCCCACGGCATGCTTTGTGGTGCGCTAATATCCGCCACGGTCGCCATGAACTTTCCCGGTCCGGGCAGTATTTACCGAAGCCAAACCATTAAATTCAGCAAGCCTGTTTTTATTAATGATGAGCTAACTATTCATATTAGTGTTAAAGAAAAGCAAGACCGTCTTAAGCTGGTAACGCTCAGTTGCGTCATTAAAAACCAGCATGGCAAAACGGTTGCAACGGGCGAATCGGGGGTCATTGCACCCAGTCAAAAAGTATCTATAGAGGCGGCAACATTGCCGGAAATCAGCTTAGGCAACCAGCCATACAAAATTTAATGGCTGCCTATTAGCTGGAG
>DMZE01000195.1 GCA_003492055.1 Cellvibrionales bacterium | reverse complement strand
GCCGACATCAGCAGTACACCAGTAGATGTCGCCGTCTTGATAATCAAAAATATATTTATGGGTAATTGCCGCACCGAGTAAATAGCCGGCAGTGGTATGCATAACGCCTTTTGGCTTTCCGGTAGAGCCTGAAGTATAAAGAATGAAAAGCGGGTCTTCACTGTCCATTAATTCCGGTGGGCAGTTTTTTTCAGCGGCGGCTGTTGCTTCGTGATACCAAACATTATTGTCGTGCCATTCGATATTACCTTGGGTGTGCTGAACAACTAACACGGTATGGACGTTAGGACAGTTAGCAACGGCTGTATCGACATTGTTTTTGAGTGGAATTTTTTTACCGCCACGTAAGCCTTCATCGGCAGTGATGACGGTCTGACAATCGGCATCTTGAATGCGATCACGTAATGCGTCGGGTGAGAAGCCACCGAATACGACAGAGTGAACGGCGCCAATGCGTGCACAAGCTAGCATGGCATAGGCGGCTTCTGGAATCATGGGCATATAGATGCAAACACGATCACCCTTTTTAACACCACGATTTTTTAATGCGTTGGCCAGTCGGCACACGGCTTCATGAAGGTCGCTATAAGTAATTAATTTTTGCTGATTGGGTTCGTCACCTTCCCAAATAATAGCGGTTTGATTAGCGCGCGTTTCCAAGTGTCGATCAATACAGTTTGTTGTGACATTTAATTTTCCGCCAGTAAACCAACTGGTCTCACCTTTTTGGAAGTTATATTCGGAAACACTCTCCCAACGTTTCTCCCATGACAAAAACTTATTCGCTTGTACATTCCAAAACATGTCAGGTTGTAGAATAGATGCCTTATACATGGCGTCATATTGGTCACGATTTAGAAGCGATTTTTCTTGAAAGGCTTTGTCGACTGGGTAGGATGATGATTTAGTCATAACGTTTTCCATTCAATTTAAACAAATTAATTTAGAGATGAATAGGGATAGATATTCAATTAAATTGATATTCGAATATTATCGAGCAATCGTGTTTCGCCTAAAGTGGCTGCCGTTAAAATAACAATGGCATTATCGCTATCATTATTATCGAGTAGACTAAGGTTTTTTTGATTGCGGATATCAAAGTAATCCACTTCGAAGCCTGCGGCTTTCAAATCGATTTTTGCGCTCTCACACAGTGTTGCATATTGTTTACTGCCAGCCACTATGGCGTCTCGCGTTTTCTGTAGCGTCTCGTAAATAATCGGTGCTTTAATACGATCAATATTATTCAGATATTGGTTGCGTGAGCTTAATGCTAGACCATCATGTGCGCGAGCCGTTGGCACGCCGACAATATCAATTGGCATGCAAAGGTCAGAGACCATCCGTTTAATAATAGCCAGTTGCTGAAAATCTTTTTCACCGAATACAGCAACCGATGGCTGTACTAAATTTAATAATTTATTAACGACGGTGCACACGCCTTGAAAATGATTTGGCCTATGAATACCGCATAACATATTAGAGAGGCTAGGATTGGCAACCGTGGTGTGGTTATCGACACCATTAGGATATATTTCTGTCACATTAGGAATAAATAAATAATCGACGTTTTCTGCATCTAGCTTATCTTGGTCTTCGGTTAATGTGCGTGGATAGCTGTCGAGATCTTCAGATGCGCCAAACTGCATGGGATTTACAAAAACACTGACAACGACGATATCGGCGACTTCACGCGCGCGTCTAACCAGTTGTAAGTGGCCTTCATGTAGATTGCCCATGGTGGGGACTAACACAATTTTACTGCCACGGTTTTTGTCTGCGTTGAGTGCAGCACGTAAATATTTAATTTGGTTTAAGGTTTGCATTTTTTAGTCTTCAAATAATGGAGTGCTAGCGCTATATATTCGCTATGCATAGCTGCTGATTTAAGCCGGTGTCTTTTATGGCTTTACTCGTATTCGTGTTCTTTGGCCGGATAGCTACCGTCTTCTATCGACTTTTTGAAAGCAGAAAAGGCATTCGCAATTGATGGTGTTTTAGCGGTAAGAGTATCAGCAAGAAAGTTTTTGACGAATTTAGCCGGGTTTGACGATAACCCAAGCATGTCATAACACACCAATACTTGCGCATCAGTATCGCTACCAGCGCCAATGCCAATGGTTGAAAAGCTGGTATTGTTTGTAATGTCTGTCGCTAAAGATTTAGGAATACATTCTAAAACAATGAAGTCGGCGCCGGCTTTGTCGAGCGCTTTGGCGTCGCTTAATAATTGCTGTTGTTGTTCATTGCTTCGGCCTTGAACTTTATAGCCGCCCAGTTTGTTAACCGATTGTGGCGTTAAGCCAATGTGTGCACAAACAGGAATGCCACACTCAACTAATTTTTCTGTTGTTTCTACAAGCCATGCGCCGCCCTCGAGCTTAACCATATTGGCGCCAGCACGCATCAACTTAGCGGCATTTAATAGTGCATCGTTGATGTTGGCATAACTCATAAAAGGCATATCGGCAATAATTAAGGCCTGTGAATCACTATTGGCATTTCCGCGTGCAACCGCTTCGGTGTGATAAACCATTTGCTCTATCGTGACAGGAACGGTGCTCTCTTTTCCTTGTACTACCATGCCAAGTGAGTCGCCGACTAAAATGGCTTCTATTTCTGCTTGGTTAATGGCAGCAGTGAAGCTGGCATCGTAAGCGGCAACGACACTGAACTTTCGATTTTCATTTTTACGTTTTCTTAATGTTTGTATGCTGTATTTCAAAGCTACGTTCTCGCGTTAATAGGCAGTAAGGTGAGTCGGCGATTAAGAAAATATAGTCGGGTTGAAATAATGACGGCCACCGCGGACGTTGAGCATATAATCGATGAGTGTTAAGTAATGGTCATCGTTGTTAATAAAGTCGATGTCGGCGCAATTTACGATTAATAGCGGTGCGTCATCATAATAAAGAAAAAACTCACTATAAGCTTCATTCAGCAGCTCAAGATAATCTCGATCAATATTACGTTCTTCTGAAATGCCGCGCTTTAATATTCTATCCATTAATGCATCAACGGGCGCTTGCAAATAGATAACTAAATCAGGTTTTGGCGCATCAATAGTAATTTGCGAGTAGACTTGTTCGTAGAGAGCGAATTCATTATCTTCTAGGTTGGCACGAGCAAATAATCTATCTTTTTCAATTAAAAAATCAGCGATGCGTACCGGCGAAAAAAGATCTTGTTGTCGCATGTCTTGAATTTGTTGGGCGCGCTGAAAGAGAAAAAATAATTGTGTGGCAAGTGCATTTTGGCGGCGGTTTTTGTAAAAGCCGGCTAAAAATGGATTTTCTTCTGCACGCTCTAACAGGGTTTCATAGTTGAAACTTTCGGCAAGGCGTTTGGCTAGTGTCGTTTTGCCCACACCTATAGGCCCCTCGATGGTAATAAAGCGAGGAATTTCTCTGTCTTTAATTAATTCAGTCACGGCTAATGTGTCTGCATCAAGCAGTTCATTGCCGGCATTACCATCAAGAAAATTGAACTCAGTCATCGTGTCAGCCAGTGAGTCTTTTAGTCAGTGTTATTCAATCACGTATCATGGGCTAATATAGCGTTTTATCAATAATACGTTATCCAGAATGGATGGTTTAACATCTCATTATTTAGCGTGTCATCCTTCGACTTTTAATAACTCGCCAATGGCACACTCTGTTAGGAGTGCGGGCATGCTGCGGCCATCAGGCAAGACAAGTTCGGGTGCAATTTCAGCAAGCGGATAAAGCACAAAGTGGCGTTGATCTAATTCGGGATGCGGCACACTTAATGTCGAAGTCGATATTATCTGATTACCGAAGAGCAGTATATCCAAATCGAGCGGTCTTGGCTCCCAACGTTGTTTACGCACTCTGCCATGAGCCGCTTCTATGGCTTGTAGCTGCTTGAGTAAATCGGCCGCCGAATATTCGGTGCTCAGTTCTGCAACAGCGTTAATATAGCTATCTTGCTGACCAGGCCCTACGGCGTCGCTGCTGTACATTGATGATTGCGAGACCAATGTGCAGCCGGGAAGCGTTGCTAATGTTTGCAGCGCATTACTGACCTGTTGCATAGGGTCTTTCATATTACTACCGATGCCGATATAAGCCGTCGTTAGCATTATTCAGAGGCTCCTTTGTTATTACTCGAGGCTCTTCTGCGTCGTCAAGGGCGTTTTTTATCGGCTTGGCGAATTTCTTCTCGATTAACGGGGTGCTCTATTTGCAGAGCCGTCCAGAATTCACCGCGCTCATTGACTGATTCGCCGGTTTGTTCACGCAATAACAGAAAATCATAGGCGGCTCGAAAACGCGGATGCTGTAATACAGTGATAGCGCGTTTACCATGAGCGGTTTCTAAACGTTGCTGTAAGGTCCAGATTTCTCGCATAGGAATGCTAAAGCGTTTTGGAATAGCGATAGTGCTTAATAGCGCATCAACGGCATAGTGCCCAGCCAGCTGAAGGGCTCTTAAGCGGGGTGTGCCGTCAGCAATAGCGTTTTCAGCTTCTTCTCGAACGACTGGCCATAACAAGGCTGCGTAAAGAAAAGCCGGTGTAACTGGCTTGCCTTGCTGTACGCGCAGGTCGGTATTAGCGAGTGCGTTACAGATGAGTTGATAGTCAAAGTTATCGTTTTGCTTATCTGCTCGAATAAACGGAGCCGTTGCAGGAAATAGCGTATCAAAAAGTTGATACTCTACTAGAAGCTTAAACGTTTGTTGGCCCTTGCCTGATAATAATAATTTGATCATTTCATCAAATAGGCGAGCCGGTGCAACCTGCGCTAAGAGATGTCCTGACGAATAAATGGGCGCTGCGGTTTCTGTTTCTAATTCAAAATCAAACTTCGCTTTAAAGCGAATGGCTCTTAGCATTCTTACTGGGTCTTCAGCATAGCGTTGGCTGGC
>DMZE01000189.1 GCA_003492055.1 Cellvibrionales bacterium | reverse complement strand
AATAAAATCAAATCTGACACTCACTTAATGCACCCAAAGCGCCCTTCGCCCCCCCTTATTAACCGTTTAAAATTTCATTTCGTGAGCTATTCACACGATCAAGCGCCCCAATCGATTGTATTGCCAAAGCGCATTTATTAAACTGCGCGCGTTCTCGCTAGTCACCGAATAAGATCACTTACCACTAATCGATCTTCTTGAAGATTCAAACCGCGCTCTGTCATTGGCTAAGCTTAGGCAGCGGCGGTACAAGTCTATGATACGCGTCCCTATACTCTTCCTTATTAGAGAAGCCAAAGCATGTTTGAGTTTCACCCCAGTCGTGTTGCCACGATTAAAAATGATTTGTTATCAGGCCTTACCGTAGCGCTTGCACTTGTTCCTGAGGCCGTTGCCTTTGCTTTTGTTGCCGGTGTTGACCCATTAGTCGGTTTATACTCGGCCTTTATCGTTGGCTTAATCACCGCTTGTATTGGTGGCCGCCCCGGTATGATTTCTGGCGCCACAGGTGCGCTGGCTGTCGTTATGGTGTCTCTGGTTGCCGATCATGGCATTGAATATTTATTTGCCACTGTCGTGTTAATGGGTATTCTACAAATAAGTGCAGGCGCATTTAAACTGGGTAAGTTTATACGCATGGTTCCGCACCCGGTAATGCTCGGCTTTGTAAACGGTCTCGCTATTGTTATTTTCTTGGCGCAGCTAAGCCAATTCGGAACGCCTGGCGAACCGGGCTGGTTAACCGATACCTTTATGGAAGGCAGCATTGTTGATGTTGCATGGCTTGAAGGTAGCCAACTATCGCTACTAATCGGCCTCGTTGCCATCACTATGATTATTATTCATTTTTTACCACGCCTGACTACAGCACTCCCCTCTTCCTTAGTAGCCATTGGGGCCGTCACCTTATTAGTGTTTGGCTTAGACCTAGATACACGTGTGGTCGGTGATGTCGCATCAATCAAGGGTGGCTTACCTAGCTTCCATATACCTATGGTGCCACTCAACTTAGAAACCATGAGTATTATATTTCCCTACGCATTAATTCTTGCCGCTATTGGCTTAATCGAATCGTTATTAACCTTACGACTGGTTGATGAGATTACCGAATCACGTGGTCGTGGTAACCGTGAATGTATTGGCCAAGGTGTCGCCAATACCGTCACTGGATTTTTTGGCGGTATGGGTGGTTGCGCCATGATCGGGCAAAGCATGATTAATGTTAATTCAGGTGGTCGTGGACGCTTATCGGGTATTACAGCAGCAATGAGTTTATTGTTGTTTATTTTAGTGGCCTCACCATTAATCGAACAAATTCCATTAGCCGCGTTAATTGGCGTTATGTTTATAGTTGTTATTGGCACCTTCGAATGGAGTAGCTTTCGCATTATGGGCAAGGTGCCCCGTAGCGATGCTTTAATATTAATATTAGTATCGGGTGTAACGGTTGTGACTGACCTCGCTGTTGCCGTGATATTAGGTGTTATTGTTTCAGCGCTGGTCTTTGCATGGGGACACGCTAAACGCATTCGTATCCTTAGACGTGATGACCATCAAGGCTCAACCGTTTATGCGGTTATTGGCCCCTTGTTTTTTGGTTCAGTCACTTCGTTTTTAGAACAATTTAATGTCAGTGATGATAACGAAGAAATCGTTATCGATTTTGCTCGCTCACGCGTTGCCGATCACTCAGGACTTGAAGCTATTGATACATTGGCCGAACGCTATCTGAATGCCGGTAAAAAACTGCATTTAGTGCATTTAAGCGCCGAGTGCGTGCAATTGCTTCATAAAGCAGGCAACTTGTGTGAAGTGAATGTTATTGAAGATCCTAAATACTTTATTGCAGAAGACAGCTTAGAATAATTAATCTCTAAAATTACTGACTTGCAGCGGCAGACCAAAATCTTGTGCGCGAACAAAGGCAATTACCGTCTGCAAGTCATCACGCTTTTTACCCGTCACCCTCACCTGCTCACTTTGAATAGCTGACTGCACTTTCAGCTTCTCACTTTTAATTGCCTTAACAATTTTCCTACAGGTATCCGTATCTATACCGTGCTTCAACGTCACCGACTGCTTGCACTGCATACCGCTTAAAACGATATCAGCAAAATCCATACAGCCAATATCAATATCACATTTGTGAAGTGCACTTTGCAGAATATCGGTCATTTGTTGAATCTGGAACTCCGCCTCAGCAATCATCGTTATGGTTCGCTGATCACGCTCAAACTTGGCATCAATGCCTTTAAAGTCAAAACGATTAGCAATAATACGACTGGCTTGATCAACAGCATTGGTAAGCTGATGTAAATCGACTTCAGATACAATATCGAACGATGGCATAGTGATAACTCCTAAAAAAGCAGATTAAGCGACACATCGCTATAAACTCAATGATAACTTAGCATAAGAAAAAGCAGTTTAACGCGTTGCTATAAACAAAACTATATGCGAAATTGCAAACTCAATAGGACAAACAGATTCAAGCAACGATGAATACAGCGTGAATACAACGTGAAAGCAACGTGAAAACAAATAATAACCATTGGTATATCGTTGGCGCCGGCGCCATTGGCTGTCTATGGGCGTACGCGTTAAAAAAAGCAGGCCAAGATGTGACCTTTATATTAAAAGAGCACAGCCTAGAGAGCGGCATTGAAAGCGCCCCACAACAACGATCGCTTTCATTGTTAGATATTAACAGCGATAACAATGATCATTCTATTCATGTTGATATAGTCAAACCGAGCAACTTAGCCAAGAACAAGACAGTTATTGAACACTGCATTATTGCCACCAAAGCTTATGATGCTAACGCAGCGCTCCAATCCATTGTGCCGGCACTATCATTATCAGCAACCGTACTATCTCTGTGCAATGGTATGGGCATGCATAAGACCATGCATCAGCAACTGCAAAAGCATAGCGACAAAATTCAATTTTTATTAGGCATAACCTCTGATGGCGCTTTATTGCATCAACCTTTCAAGCTCAGTCATACCGGTATTGGGCATACGTTTATAGGCCACTATCTTAAGCAAGAGCACACTAACACCTTTCTACCGCCCCATTTTTATTTACAACATACCTTACTCGATAATATTCATTCAGCGCTTTGGCAAAAAATGCTGGTCAATTGTGTTATCAACCCACTAACACTTATTCATCAATGCAAGAATGGCGAACTGTTTGCTAACACAGCGCATATCCATCAAATAAAAGCACTCTGTGAGGAGTTAAGCGATATAATTAATAGCGCCATAGTTAATA
>DMZE01000152.1 GCA_003492055.1 Cellvibrionales bacterium | reverse complement strand
CGCTTAGACAATGTGTTAGATGATCAGTACGAAGAAGTATTGGGTTATCAGACCTTAGGTTTTGGTGCTAGCGTAGGACTGCGACTAAAACTCCATTAGTTAATGACTGTTTTGTGTTAGCCTAGGTTTTTAGTAATAACAGCTTAGGCTAACGTTTAATTAACTTATACAGTCATATCATGCGTATTTTTTTAGCTCCGATGGAAGGTGTAATCGATCACCACTTCCGCACCATTTATAGCGATATCGGCGGTGTCGATATTTGCGTGAGTGAGTTTATGCGCGTTAATGATTTACCTATTTCTGAAAAAGCGCTATTACGCGATTGCCCTGAGCTTAATCGTACAGGCCTTAGTACTTCGCCTAACGGAACGCCTGTGCGTGTTCAGTTGTTGGGCAGTAATCCTGAAACCTTAGCAGAGAGCGCGGTAATAGCTGCGGCCTTAGGTGCGTCGGCGATTGATTTAAATTTTGGCTGTCCGGCTAAAACCGTTAACAACAGTAAGGGCGGCGCTGTGTTATTAAAAAGCCCTACATTGGTTAGCGATATTGTGAGCAGCGTTCGTGCAGCGGTGCCGAATCAAACCCCAGTGACTGCAAAAATTCGTTTAGGTTTTGAAGAGCGCAATTTGTATCTCGAAAACGCTCATGCGATTACGGATGCCGGTGCGAATGAGCTCTGTGTTCATGCGCGCTCAAAAGCTGATGGTTATAAGCCGCCGGCGTATTGGAAGTGTATTGCCGAGATTGTCGACGCTATTAATATTCCTGTTGTCGCTAATGGCGAAATCTGGAATATAAAAGACTGGCAGCAGTGTAAGGCAGAAAGTGGCTGTAATGATTTTATGCTGGGGCGTGGTTTAGTGGCTTGTCCCGATTTGGCCCTGCAAATTAAGGCGCATAATAATCAAAATGATTATCAGCCATTGGTTTGGAGTGACATACTGAATTTGTTGAATCGCTTTTACTACGATACTAAGGATGCTTATCCATTACGCTTTTTGGGTAACCGCGTTAAGCAATGGTTGTTTTACCTGCAAATGCATTACCCAGAAGCGACACCGTTTTTTGAACAAATTAAGCGCTATAAACAACCGCATGAGTTTGCATCAATACTCGGTGCCGATCTGAGTCATTAGCGCTTAATTCTCTATTCCTAACTCCCAACTCCCAACTCTTAACTCTCAACAAACGCACGCTCAATAACGTAATGTCCTTGCTTGCCATTACGGACTTCAGAAAAGCCTCGCTCATCCAAAATAGCACACATATCTTTTAACATGCTGGGGCTACCACAAAGCATAAAGCGATCATCTCTTGGATTGGGTAAAGGTAAGCCAAGATCGGCAAATAATTTTCCGCTGGTCATTAAATCGGTGAGTCTGCCGGTATTGCGAAATTCCTCACGCGTTACTGCCGGATAGTAATGCAGCTTATCTTTGACCATCTCGCCGAAATATTCATGCTCAGGTAATTCATTCTCTATGTAATCACTGTAGGCCAACTCATTAGTGAAACGCACACCGTGGGTGAGAATCACATTGTCGAATTGCTCATAGATTTCATAATCTTTGATAATGCTCATAAACGGCGCTAAGCCAGTGCCGGTACCAATTAAGTATAAATTTTTGCCCGGTAGCATTTGATCGGTAATGAGTGTGCCGGTTGGCTTTTTGCTGACTAGGAGCTCATCGCCAATCTTTAAATGCTGTAGCTTCGAAGTTAGCGGACCGTCTTCTACTTTAATGCTAAAGAACTCTAATTCATCCTCGTAGTTAGCGCTCGCTATGCTATAAGCTCTCATTAAAGGCTTTCCATCCTGCGGAAGACCTAGCATAACGAAATGACCATTCTTAAAGCGAAAGCCCGGATCGCGCGTTGTTTTAAAGCTAAATAGTGTGTCATTCCAGTGATGGACGGCGGTTACTGTTTCGGTCATTAGGTTTGACATAGGCGTTTCCTCGGGGCTTATTAACTCAATTGAGGTGATAGTACGGTGTTTTTATCTATAGGCATAACGGGATATAAAGATATAATATATCGGCTTTACCGATTATTAATAGCTTTTGTCTATAACCATTAAGGTGAGTAATAGAAAATGAGATTTACTTTACGCCAGTTACAAGTGTTCTTAGCGACGGCGCATTATCAAAATATTAGCCGAGCGGCCGACAGCTTATCGATGTCGCAATCGGCGGCCAGTGGTGCGTTACGGGATCTTGAGCAGCGATATGATGCGCAGTTGTTTGATCGGGTGGGTAAGCGACTACAGCTCAATGCGCACGGTCATACTATTAGGCCAATGGCCGAATCGCTAATGAGCGAAGCGTTAGAAGTGGAGGCCGCATTAGAGCAGCGCGAAGCCGCGGGCAGTTTAAGTGTTGGCGCTACGCTGACCATTGGCAACTATGTTGCCATTCCGATTATTGCGCGCTTTAAAGAAGAGTATCCTGCGGTGGATATTCGCTTACACGTTGCCAACACTGCGCATATTGCCGAAGAGGTATTAAATTTTGATTTGGATATCGGTTTAATTGAAGGTGAGTATTCTCATCCCGATTTATTAGTGGAGCCGTGGCGAGCCGATGAGCTTGTGGTTTTTTGTGCGCCCGATCATCCCTTTGCCCAACTGGAGCAATTAACGGATGCGCATTTAGTCGCGGCGCAATGGATTTTACGCGAGCAAGGTTCGGGCACACGTCAAACCTTTGATAGAGCCATGCAAGGATTGTTAAATGATTTAACCGTGCATTTGGAGTTGGAGCACACGGAGGCCATTAAGCGCGCAGTGGAAGCAGGTTTGGGTATTGGTTGTCTATCGGGTATTACTTTATCTGATGCGTTTAAGCGAGGCAGTTTAGTACCGTTAGCCGTGACAGATAAAGATATGAGTCGGCATTTTTATTTTGTGACGCATAAGAAAAAATTCCAATCGCGCAGCTTACAATCTTGGTTAGATTGCTGCCGCGCGGCTGAATAGTCTTTGGGTGTTTTGACCTAAAGCCGCTAATGAGCTTAGGTCAATATATCTAAGCTCCAAACAATCCTTTAATGCTTTCGTAGAATACAACGATAACGCCAATAGGCGTTACAAAGCGCAGAATGACAAACCAAATATTAAATAGGCCATTGTTTACGCCAGTAACTTCTTTGCGAACTCGGGTGTAACCTAGCCTCCAGCCTACAAATACAGCAATTAATAGCCCGCCTAACGGCAACATGATGTTGGCAGTTATGAAGTCGAGTATATCAAACACTTCGCTAGAGAAGATGCTAGCAACACCACCAATCCAACATAAAAAGGCTAGGCCCACGGTTGCGGCTATACGCGTTATACCTAGTTTTTCTAACCAAGCAATGCCGGGTTCTATTAATGAAATAGACGAGCTTAATGCTGCAATGGAAACCAGCACAAAGAAGCCCGTACCAAAAAACGCGCCGCCCCACATATCAGAAAAAGCGATAGGCAGTGTTTCAAATAATAAACCGGGGCCAGAGCCAGGTGCCAGTCCGCTAGCAAATACCAATGGAAAAATAGCCATGCCCGCAATTAATGCGATTAAGGTATCTAAAAAGGCAACGGTTACCGATGCACCTGGAATGGATTGACTTTCTGGCATATAAGATCCATAAACCATAATCGTACCCATGCCTAGGCTAAGTGTAAAAAACGCATGACCCATTGCTGTGAGCAATGATTCACTGCTTAACTTGCTAAAGTCGGCTGAAAACATAAAGGTAAGGCCGCGCATAAATTCGCCATTTTTGTAGGCGTACCAAAGCAGCATTAACAACAGCAAAAAGAGAATCGGCATAAGTATATTGACTGCATTACCAATGCCGCGAGTGACACCTAAGCCGACAATACAAGCCGTAACAGTAATAAATAGAGTATGCCAAATCAGTTGACGAGTAGTGTCTTGCGCAAAAACGCCAAAGCCAGCAGCAACATCGGTAGGTGTTTTGCCCATATAACTTGAAGTGGCGCTTTGGAAAACATATTCCAATGACCAGCCAGCCACAACACTGTAATACATCAATATCATGATGCCTGCGGCAACACCCATAATGCCGATAAATGACCAGCCCTTACTTACACCAGCGCTTTTTGCTTGAGCTAGCATGGCATGCACAGGATTAGCACGACCTTTTCGACCCAGCATCACTTCGGCAATTAAAATAGGAAGGCCAAGAAGCAAGATGCACAGTAAATACATAAGAACAAAAGCCCCGCCGCCATTCTCACCTGCAATATAAGGAAACTTCCAGATATTACCTAAACCGACGGCTGCGCCTGTGGTGGCGAGTATATAAGTCCAGCGGTTAGTCCAAATGGGATGCGAAGATGATTTTGAATCAGACATAAAGGCTCTTTTTTGATGATATATGTTAGTTATCAAGGGCTTGCAGAAGCTCTTGCTGATTATTGGCCGTCGGTATCACTCAAAAAAAACGCGTTTAGCCAATTTGCGAGAAATTTTAGCGACTTATCGCAGGCTTAACTAGCGGGAATATTGCCTTGTGGCGGCTTCTTTACACTTTATTGTGCTAATTGCTTGTGTATAATCGCGCGCTGCTCAATTCTCAGCCTTAGTAGGCTACCTGTATTCGATGGAGTTCCAAGTGACAGATCAACTAAAAACAAAACAACTGCGCAATATCGCAATTATTGCTCACGTTGACCACGGTAAGACCACTTTGGTTGATAAATTGCTAGAGCAATCTGGCACCTTAGATCGTCGCGATCAAGGTACTGAGCGCATAATGGATTCTAACGATCAAGAAAAAGAGCGCGGCATAACCATTACTGCTAAAAACACGGCGATTAATTGGAAAGATCACCACATTAATATTGTCGATACCCCTGGTCACGCCGATTTCGGTGGTGAGGTTGAGCGCGTATTGTCGATGGTAGATTCAGTATTGTTACTCGTAGATGCGGTTGATGGCCCAATGCCTCAAACACGCTTTGTGACTCAAAAAGCATTTGCGCGTGGTTTGAACCCGATTGTTGTTATTAACAAAATTGACCGACCGGGTGCACGTGCCGATTGGGTTATGGATCAAGTGTTTGATTTATTTGATCGCTTAGGTGCAACGGATGAGCAATTAGACTTTCCGGTTATTTACGCCTCGGCGTTAAATGGCATTGCCGGTTTAGAAGAAGACAATATGAGCGACGATATGACGCCGCTCTTGCAGTTGATACTTGATAATGTAAACCCACCACAAGTTGACCCTGAAGGTCCTTTCCAAATGCAAATCAGTGCATTGGATTACTCAAGCTATGTTGGTGTTATAGGTGTGGGCCGTGTGACACGCGGAAAAATTGCACGTAACACGCCAGTCACTGTTATTGATTCAGAAAATAAAACGCGTCCAGGCCGTGTGTTAGAAATCTTAGGCAATATGGGTGTTGAACGCGTACCCGTTGAAGAAGCGACAGCAGGCGATATTGTTTGTATTACGGGCATTGATGCATTAAATATTTCAGACACTTTATGTTCACCAGAAACCGTTGAAGCATTACCGCAGCTAACCGTTGATGAGCCAACCGTATCGATGACGTTCCAAGTAAACGATTCGCCGTTTGCGGGCCTTGAAGGTAAGTATGTCACGAGTCGTAATATTAAAGAGCGTCTTGATCGCGAGCTTTTACATAACGTGGCATTAAAAGTTGAGCCGGGTGAGTCGGCCGATAAATTTATTGTGTCGGGTCGTGGCGAGCTGCATTTGTCAGTATTAATTGAAACCATGCGTCGTGAAGGTTTTGAAATGAGCGTGGGCCGACCAGAAGTAGTTCAGCGTATTGTTGATGGCGAAATTGAAGAGCCCTTTGAAGCAGTTGTTGTAGATTGTGAAGAGCAGCATCAAGGTTCAGTAATGGAAGCCTTAGGTGTGCGTAAAGGCGACCTTAAAAATATGGTTCCCGATGGTAAAGGACGTGTGCGTCTTGACTATATTATTCCTGCGCGTGGCCTAATTGGTTTCCGTTCTGAATTTTTAACCATGACATCGGGTTCAGGTATTCTTACCTCTATTTTTGATCATTACGGCGAAGTAAAAGTGGGCGAAGTGCAGTCGCGTACTAATGGCGTATTAATTAGTAATGTTAAAGGTAAAACATTAGCTTATGCCTTGTTTAATTTACAAGGTCGCGGTCGCTTAATGACAGACGCCAATATGGATGTCTACGAAGGGCAGGTTGTGGGTATTCATAGTCGTGGTAATGACTTAACGGTTAACCCAACTAAAGCTAAGCAGTTAACTAACGTACGTGCCTCGGGTACCGATGAAGCGACGGTTCTTTCGCCGCCTATTCGTTATACCTTAGAACAAGCGTTAGAATTTATTGAAGATGATGAGTTAGTAGAAGTAACGCCTGAAAGTATTCGAGTAAGAAAGAAATTTTTACTTGAGCATGAACGCAAGCGCGCAGCGCGCCCTGCAAAGGCTTAGTAATGAAAGCGCTTATACAGCGGGTGCGCTCCGCCAATGTTGTCGTTAATCAGCAATTGATTGGCAGCATTGAACAAGGTTTGTTGGTGCTGCTTGCAGTAGAGAGTCATGACAAACCTGAGGCCATTGAGAAAATGGCGCATAAATTATTAAACTACCGCATGTTTAGTGACGACAATAATAAAATGAATTTAAGCGTCCAAGATATTCAGGGCGAACTCTTAGTTGTTTCACAATTCACCTTAGCGGCAGACACAGGCAAAGGTTTGAGGCCTAGCTTTTCTCGTGCGGCCGATCCTGCCATTGCTAATGATTACTATGAGCGATGCGTTGAGCAATTAAAAAAGTCATCGCTAAAAATTGAAACAGGACAGTTTGCTGCTGATATGCAAGTGTCGTTAGTGAATGATGGGCCTGTGACTTTTATGCTTGAGACATAAGTTAGATAAATTAGAAGCTACTTAATTTTTTATTCATATCGTAATCCCTTTCAGTACTCCTTTTTACGTCATTATCCTTTTATTTTAAAAATTGATAGCTGTTAACTGTGGTTGATATATTGATAGTTGTTAACTACAGTTAACACATGATAGAAATTCGAAAAACGGACATTTTCGTTAAATGGCTAGCTAGCCTTAAGGATCGTCGTGCAAAAGCGCGTGTTTTGGCGCGAATCGACAGGCTTGAAATGGGTTACTTTGGCGATGTGCGTCCAGTGGGTGAGGGAGTAAGTGAGTTACGTATTTTTTATGGTTCAGGTTATCGAGTCTATTTTATTCAACGCTAATCGGTGTTGGTTATTCTTTTATCGGGTGGCGACAAGCAAACACAGCAAATGGATATTGCTAAAGCAAAAAAGATAGCAAAACAGTTGGAGGAATAAGTTATGACTATTAAAACAAAATCGAATAAAAAAGCTAGATTGATTAAAACAACGCGTTGGGATTCCGCTGAACATTTAAAAACGGATGAGGATGTTAAATTATATATAGAGGCATGCATAGGAGAAGCGGGGGACGACCCTGCTTTTATCGTGCATGCATTAGGTGTTGTTGCGCGAGCTAAAAATATGAGTCAGCTTGCGAGGGATACCGGCATAACACGTGAAGGTTTGTATAAAGCGTTATCGCCAGAAGGTAATCCAACATTTTCAACGGTTGCAAAAATTGCCAAGGCCTTAGG
>DMZE01000276.1:456-7083 GCA_003492055.1 Cellvibrionales bacterium | reverse complement strand
TGGTTCACTCCACAAGCGACTCATCATCCTCAGCATACAACTCACCATTCTCAAACATCCCAGCCAAAACCCTCCGCGTATCCTCATTCTCCAGCCAAGGCAATAACGCCTCAACCGAAAAAACCAACTCATTACAAATCACTTTAATCGAATTCCGTAGCGCCAAAGAGGGCTCAACCAACGCCACCTCCCGACCATTAACAAAAAACTGCAACGACCCAGCATCACCAGCCCCAGTCTCAACATAATAAAACCGCGATGCCGTATCCCGATGAATATTCAACGCCGAATCAGAAAAATCAATCTCATCAATAAGCAGCTCTTCCTCATCATCATTAATATCAAAAGCTTCCTCGCTTATCGCCTCTGCATATTTACTCTGACTAGCCCAACGACCAAACCATTGCGCTAATTGTTTTTTATCACTTAACTGCTCAACCAACATCGCCGCTAAATTATCAATCGTCTGCGCATCAATCGCGCCAGCCCCCGAAGCAGTCATATCCGCATCTCTAAAGCGCTCATCCTCAGAACAATTAAGTTGCATATATCCTGCATAATCATCTAGCAATTCAGCTTTAGAGGGAGAGCGAAATCCTACAGAGTAGGTCATGCAATCATTGTCTAATGATGTTCCCCAATGCGATGCGTAGGGGGGTACATAAAGAATATCTCCTGCTGATAGCTGGTAACTGTCAACACGATTAAACTCAGTAAGTAATGATAATGGCTGGCCCGCTTGTAATGGCGTATCTTGATTACAGTTCTGCCCAATTTGCCATTCACGCTGCCCTTGACCTTGTACTAAAAACACATCGTAGCGATCGAAGTGCGGCCCAACGCCGCCACCTTTTGTCGCATAGCTAACCATTACGTCGTCAATTTGCCAGCTGGGTATAAAGCCGAAGTAACTCAGTAGTTCAGCTACTTCAGGGGCATAGTGATCAACCGCTTGAACTAGTAAGGTCCAATTTTTATCGTCTAAGGTGCTAAGTCGCTGCTCAGAGAAAGGGCCTTGCTCCAGTATCCATTGGCTCTCAGTAATACTGTTAGCGATAGGTCTTGCATGTATTAAGCGTGACTCAACATGGTCTTCTAAAGCTAGCCCAGCTAATTCATCGGCAGTTATCGGGTTTTGCCAACCGGCTAAACCGCCTTTAATAAGTAATGGTTTTTTTTGCCAGTAGTCGCGTAAAAAAGTTTCTTGATCAAAGTTTTTCAAAAGTTTAGTTGGCATTGCGATACGGCTTTTTTTATGGATAACAAAAGGGATTAGCGAGTGCATAGCAAACTATGCATAGACGCTTAAGTTTATGCGGGCTAGTTTATCGTATAAACGAGGGTGATAAAGAACTATTAAGGTAAATGTTTTGGACGATGCTTTAAGACACTGTGAATAACAATGTCACTTTCAAAAATAACGTAGAAGTCTTGGTATTCCCAGCGACTAATTGGCGGCTCACCAACATTGTCAGTGCTGGACACTGCTTCTCCATATTGTGCTAACACATTGGCTTTGCTGCTGCCGCGCTGAGGGCGATTAACCGCTTGTAAGTCTTCGGATTGCGATGCAATCGGAATTTGAATAACTTCTGCATGAGTGGTATTGATTAAAAACAGACTAACGCCAATGCTAACGGAAAACGCGGTAATGATACGGATTAACATAATGACTCCTATCTACTATCGTGATTTGAAAACCTTAGACGCTAATCTAACTTTCTTGATTGGGATCTAGCGAATGTTTAAGGCGTTGTTGTCGCGCTTGTACTTGCATAATATGACGGGCAATCACTTGCTCATCAAGGTCGGGCAGGGCTTCAAAGGCGCAAGATATATGGTAACCGCCATCAATCGCACGGTGACAAGCAACAATTTTAATATAAGCTGCAATACCTATTAAGGTTTGATGAAACCAAATTTTAACCGCATGTAGGCTGCCGGCCTCTAATTCAGAGGGATAGTTAAAGCCAATACCGCCTTCGCTTATGTCGACAGACTGTAAATCGGCTTCACCGCCAACCAACGTTGAGGCCACGGCATTACCAACACCTTCAATTTTTTTATTGATGGCTTGCAGATAAAGCGCAATCTCTGGCGTTTTTTCATGGATACTGCGAAACACACTGCCATTATCGGTATCAATGCTGCGTAACTCGCGCATAAGCCGAAAGGCCTCAGACTCAACAAAGCAGGCTTCAGCCGGTTTGTTTTCGACATCTTCAGCCGTTACAGCCGTGAGATCAAGTATTGCAGTATCATCGATACGGTAGAGCTGACGGCGCTCATCTTGTTCGCCTGAGTTATTATTGCTGGTTTCCATAGGATTATCTTTTTGTCGTTAAATTAAAGCCTAATAAGACTTTCAGTTTAGTATACTAATGGCTTAAATTCACGGTGCATAAGTCGTTGATCAATCTTCGCCGCCCAGTGTGTAAAATGTGATCGGTTTCTCGTTTTTTAACCCGTAATTAGGATTGACCTTAGATTATGTCAGTAGAGCATTTACAGCGAGCCAAGGCACTAGGCTTTTCAGGGTTAGCCGATTAACTATGATTCCCCGAACCTTTCCCTTATTTGTTGCGCTTCGCTACGGCATTCCCGCTAGAGGAACAGGTACCTCAGGCTTTCTGAGCGCTGTATCGCTGTTAGGTTTATCACTCGGTGTGTTTGCTTTAATTGTGGTTATTAGCGTAATGAATGGCTTTGAGCGCGAATTACAAAGCCGTTTACTGTCTTTACTGCCTCATGTTCAGCTTCTTACGCCTAATGTCACGGCTACAGACAGCGACTCTAGCAACACTCAAGCTGGGCCCCAAAATCTTGATTGGCCGTCACTCCGCAATGAAGTGCTTAAGCATCCTGATGTTATTGGTGCTGCGCCCTATGTGGAGACAACCGTTATGCTCAGCGCTAACCAGCGTTTTCATAGTGCTACGCTTACAGGCATCGATACGGTGAGTGAGCAAAGCGTCTCTGTGCTTCATCAACATATTATTGCCGGCGATATTCAACGTCTAGCCGATACTCGTTATGGCATTGTCATAGGCCGCTTATTAGCTAGGCAGTTGGGTGTTATTCCTGGTGATAAGCTCAATATTATTATGCCTAAAGTCAGCATTACGCCACTGGGTCCTATGACTCGTCAAAAGCGCTTTGAAGTGGTCGCCGTGTTTGAAGTAGGTGCCGAGCTGGATCAGAATTTAGTGATTACCAATATAGCTAGCAGCCAAAAATTGTTAGCCATGGGCAGTCATGTCACAGGGTTGCGCATTGCGGTTAGTGATCAATTTCAATCTATGGCGATAAGCGATTCGCTACTCACTCAACTAGCTGAGGCTAATATATTTGCTAGCCCACCCACATTAATAGATTGGCGAGAAAAAAATAGCAGTTTATTTAGAGCAATTTTTATGGAAAAAATCATGATCTTTGTGCTGCTAATGTCGGTTGTTGCCGTGGCTTCTTTTAATATTATTTCAATTATATTGATGACAGTAACCGATAAGCGAAGTGATATAGCTGTGTTGCGCACCATGGGTGCCAGTGCCAGTGATATTCGCCGGCTGTTTATTCTGCAAGGTTTATTAATTGGTTTTATGGGCACCTTTGCAGGCGTTGTGCTCGCGCTATTAGTTGCGCCAAATATCGGTAGCCTGTTACAAACGGTTGAATCACTGAGTGGTTGGCAGCTGTTTGATCCTAGCGTTTACTTTATTCCGTTTTTACCTTCTGAGTTAAGAGCAAATGATGTGGTAATTGTGAGTGGCGCAGCGATTTTAATTAGTTTAATAGCGACACTTTATCCCGCAGCTAAAGCCGCTCGCATTGAACCCGCCGAAGCATTGGCTTATGAGCATTAATTGGACCTTAAATGACAACCTTAACATCAACAATCGCTGAATCCGTAGCGACATCGCCAAACAAACCGGTATTAGTATGTACCGATTTAGGTAAGTCTTATTCAGAGGGCGGGCAATCGCTGACTATTCTGGAGCAGGTGGCGCTAACTATTTTGCCTGCCGAGCGCATCGCCATTGTTGGTGCCTCTGGATCGGGCAAAACAACATTACTTAATTTATTAGGCGGCTTGGATAAGCCAAGCACCGGCGATGTCTCGATTCTTGGCCAATCATTATTATCACTGGATGACCAAGCACTTTCTGCCATGCGCAATAAGACATTAGGTTTTGTTTATCAATTCCATCATTTGCTGCCTGAATTTACAGCCTTAGAAAACGTGCTAATGCCGCTAATGATTGCCCGTAAAAACAAGCAGCAGTCTATTCAAATAGCCACCGAGTTATTAGCTTCAGTAGGCCTTTCTCAACGAGTAACGCATCGACCCTCGGCGTTATCAGGTGGCGAACGTCAGCGTGTTGCTATAGCCCGTGCGCTCGCAAATAATCCGGCCTGTGTATTAATGGATGAGCCTACTGGTAATTTAGATCGCCAAGCATCCGACAGTATTGAGCGGCTGATGGATGATTTAGCGCAGCAACTAAATACAGCTTTTGTTGTTGTCACGCATGATCAAAATGTTGCTGCAAGAATGGACAGCATTTATCGTTTAGAAGCCCGTCGACTTGAGCGACAAGCGTGAAAGACAAAGCCGTAGCTAATTCATCGACGCCACAAACTATTAGTGTTTCTGAGCGTTTCGGCAGCACCAGTGTATTTTTAGGCTGGCGGTTTTTTGCAGGCCGAGAACGTAATGCCTTGGTGTCTTTTATTTCAGCCGTGTCTATTGCGGGGCTGAGCTTGGCAATTGCTTTATTGATTGTTGTTTTATCGGTAATGAACGGTTTTGAAAAAGAGTTTCGTGAGCGCATATTAGGTTTAGCGCCGCATGCAACGCTTTGGTTTGCTGCGCCGGTTGATGACTGGCAGGGCATAGTTAGTTCTTTAGAATCTGAAGCCGATGTTATTCGTGCTCAACCCATTATTGAATTTAAAGCCATGGCGGTGGCGGCTAATCGAGTTCAACCAGTACTGGTTCAGGGTGTTGACTACAGCAAGGTAAGCACTTTAATGAAGGCTTACTTAGGTTCTAGCCAGCAAGAAGGCACCGCTAAGCATCAGGCAACGGTTTTGGCAGAAAAAAATCTCGTAATAGGTGCTGGGCTTGCTAAACAATTAGCTTTATCTGCCGGTGATAAATTGCGCTTAATGGTGCCGGATAGCAGCGCGATTAATAGCTCAGGCTTTGATGCCGCTAGCCGTGCTGTTAGCCATTCGTTTATTTTAAGTGATACTTTACAGACCGGTACAGAAATAGATAATGGTATTGCTTTAATTAATCTAAGTGATGCCGCTCGTATCTCACAGCTTGGCAGTCAGATTCAAGGCATTCAATTACAAGTGGTCGATATATTCCAAGCGCGACACATTGCCACTCACTTAGCGATTAATCATCAGCTGCCGGTACGTATTAGTGACTGGACTCAATCATTCGGTAATCTCTACACTGCTATTCAACTCTCGCGGCAAATGGTGGTCCTATTATTAACCAGCATTATCGCAGTGGCTGTTTTTAATGTATTTGTTACCTTGGGAATGGTGGTAAAACATAAGCGAGCGGATATCGCTATATTGCGGACTCTAGGTTTTACGCGCCGCGGTGTATTGCTAAGTTTTGTTATACAGGGAATGCTAATTTCCATTGTTGGCTGTATTGTTGGAGCTGTTGCAGGTTGTTTATTGGCTTTAGCTGCACCGTCATTTGTGGGAGGCATAGAAATACTGTTAGGTGTTGAATTACTACGCACCGATATTTATCCTATTAATTATTTGCCCTCACAAATCAAAGCTGCTGATATTGCTTTAGTTTGTCTGGTGGCTTTGACTATGAGTTTGTTGGCAACGTTATATCCAGCATGGCGAGCCGCGAGTATTTTACCGGCTAAAGCATTACGCCATTTGTAGTGCCTTATTTTTAAGCTTTAGCTGTTATTAATTTCTCAATATTCAATAAAGCGAACTTGCTTTAACCATTTTATTATAGTCGTTTAAATACAGTCACTTACAAGATGAATTTAATTTCGTTTCCGATATTGGTACAAATTGATTTACCTATGATTAATTACAATTAAATACAGTTAAAGGGAGTTTAACTTTGTTTAAAATACTATCCGTTCTTGTCGGCGTAACTTCTCTTTGCTTTTCTGAAAGTTTGATTTTCGCGATACAAAACCAACCCTGGCTACTTTCTTTTTTTCCTACTTCCTCTCTATTGCCGGCTTATATTTTTATCTCTTTAGCCCTAGTGTTATTACGGGTTTTAATTAAGCGTTATTTATCAGGAATAAAAAACTTTTTCAGTCATCATCTTGCTAGCCAGCCTTATAAGCACGTTATTAATTTTGATATATCATGGTTAACGCCATGTTTAACAAGAAAGTTAATGGTAGGCATTGATTGCCTTATTTTATTTTTATTAGCGGCTATTTATGCGCAATCCGTTGCGCAATCACAACTCGATAGTCGATTGCCCAGCAGTTTAGATGGGGCGGATATTACTCTCACAGGAACGGTAGTTAGTTTAATTGAGCGGCACGAGCTCGACAGCTATCGCGAGCAAAACTTTTATCAACGATTTTTATTTAAGGTTGATCAATTTGACCATAA
>DMZE01000276.1:0-408 GCA_003492055.1 Cellvibrionales bacterium | reverse complement strand
CGTTATCAGCCGCGCCTTATACAGATTAATAATTATCAGTATTTAAATTTAAACAGCGGTCAGCAATGGCAGTTTACTGTGCGTTTAAAGCAACCTCGTGGCAATAGTAATCCTGGTGGTTTTGATTATGTACGCTATCTATTTTCTAAGCGTATTGATGCCACAGCTTATATACGCTCACCGAAGGAATCACGACTCATTAAGCAGGGTCAGGCTTATTGGCTGACCTCCATTCGTGGGTCTCGCGTTGCCGCTTTAGCTGAGCCGTTATCGCTATTAAGTAATGAAGGTCTTCTTAAAGCGTTATTATTAGGTGACCGAAGTGATTTAAAGCCCTATGACCGGCAACTACTTAAACGTACGGGCACATCACATTTGCTCGCTATCTCTGGCTTGCATATTGGCGTG
>DMZE01000246.1 GCA_003492055.1 Cellvibrionales bacterium | reverse complement strand
TAGGTGGTGGTACTTTTGATATTTCGATTATCGAAATTGCGGATGTCGACGGTGAAATGCAGTTTGAAGTGCTATCAACCAATGGCGACACCTTTTTAGGTGGTGAAGATTTCGATATGGCATTAATTGAATATCTTGCCGACGAATTTGAAAAAGACAGTGGTATGAGCCTTAAGGGTGATCCGCTGGCTATGCAGCGTTTAAAAGAAGCGGGCGAGA
Organism: Cellvibrionales bacterium; assembly: GCA_003492055.1. Classification (GTDB taxonomy): domain Bacteria; phylum Pseudomonadota; class Gammaproteobacteria; order Pseudomonadales; family UBA7434; genus UBA7434. The sequence goes on along the minus strand of DMZE01000246.1, from coordinate 3,919 downwards.
AAGCGAAAATCGAACTTTCTAGTTCACAGCAAACGGAAGTGAACCTTCCTTACATTACGGCTGATGCTTCTGGCCCTAAGCATTTGGTTGTTAAAATGACTCGTGCCAAACTTGAATCGTTAGTTGGTGATTTGGTTGAGCGATCATTAGCACCATTAAAAATTGCATTAAAAGATGCCGATATGAGTGCTTCAGATATTGATGAAGTGTTATTGGTGGGTGGTCAAACACGTATGCCTTTAGTGCAAGAAAAAGTGACGGAGTTCTTTGGTAAAGAACCTAAGAAAGACGTTAACCCTGATGAAGCCGTAGCCATGGGTGCAGCGATTCAAGGTGCTGTATTAGCCGGTGATGTGAAAGATGTCTTGTTGTTAGATGTTACGCCACTATCTTTAGGTATCGAAACAATGGGCGGTGTTTCTACTGCGCTTATTGAGAAGAACACAACGATTCCAACGAAGAAGTCGCAAATATTCTCAACCGCTGAAGATAATCAAACCGCTGTAACGATTCATGTTGTTCAGGGCGAGCGTAAGCAAGCTTCGGGTAATAAATCATTAGGTCGATTTGATTTAGCGGATATTCCACCAGCATCACGTGGTGTGCCACAGGTTGAAGTAACTTTTGATATTGATGCCAACGGTATCTTAAATGTATCGGCTAAAGATAAGGCGACGGGTAAAGAGCAGTCGATTATTATTAAAGCGTCTTCGGGTTTGTCTGATGAAGAAATCGAAGGCATGGTGAAAGATGCTGAAGCGAATGCTGAAGCTGATCGCGTGTTTGAAGAATTAACCTCAGCCCGCAATATGGCTGAAGGTATGGTTAATGCTTCACGCAAAGCACTTGAAGACGGTGCTGATAAAGCGACCGACGAAGAGAAAGCGGCGATTGAATCTGCGATTGCAGAAGTTGAAGAAGCCTTAAAAGGCGAAGATAAAGACGCTATTGAAGCGGCTTCAACGAAGTTGACGGAAGCATCATCATCACTTGCGCAAAAAATGTATGCCGAGCAGGGTGAGCAGGGCGGCGAAGCGCCTCAGCCTGAAGCGGGTAATGATGAGTCTGCGGGTGGCGATGATGTCGTTGATGCTGAGTTCGAAGAAGTGAAAGAAGATAGTAAGTAATCATCATGCTGGGTCGCTAGGCGGCCATTAAAAAATGATGTGATGCTGTAATACAGCAATGGGGCTAGCGTTTTCGGACGTTAGCCCCGAGTTGTATTCGGTGCATTGATAATTTTTGTATCTATTAAATGCCAGCTTGCGATATAAGCATTGGCAGCAACTGCTTTGGTAAAAAACGCTATGTCTAAACGCGATTACTATGAAATTCTCGGTGTTGGAAAACAGACCGATCCTAAAGATATTAAAAAGGCTTATCGTCGCATAGCGATGAAATATCATCCCGATCGTAATCCTGATGATCCTGACGCCGAAAATAAATTTAAAGAAGCCAGTGAAGCCTACGAAATTTTAAGTGATCAGCAGAAGCGCTCTGCTTATGATCAGCATGGCCATGCGGGTGTTGATCCGCAAATGGGCGGTGGTTTTGGCGGTGATGCCGGTAACTTCAGTGATATTTTCGGCGATGTATTTGGTGATATTTTTGGCGGTGGGGGCGGCGGCCGTGGTCGTGGTGGGCCGCATAGAGGGTCTGATCTTCGCTACAATCTTGATTTAGGTCTTGAGCAAGCGGTTCATGGCGATACCTTAAAAATTCGTGTGCCAACATTGGTGGCTTGTGAGCCCTGTGATGGTTCCGGCGCTAAGAAAGGCAGCTCTCCAGTCACATGCTCAACTTGTGCTGGTCAGGGTCAGGTAAGAATGACGCAGGGTTTTTTCTCGGTGCAGCAAACTTGCCCGACTTGTCAGGGGCAAGGCAGTACGATTAAGGATCCTTGTACTAGCTGTCGTGGCCAAGGTCGAATTGAAGAAACCAAAACCTTGTCTGTTAAGGTGCCTTCTGGTGTTGATACTGGTGATCGTATTCGTTTGACGGGTGAAGGCGAAGCGAGCCCTGATGGCGGGCCTGCGGGTGATTTGTATGTACAGGTGAATGTGCGTGATCATGCTATCTTTGAGCGCGATGGTAAGCATTTATACTGCGATGTGCCGATAGGTTTTCCTGATGCGGCGCTGGGTGGCGAGTTAGAAGTGCCAACGTTAGATGGTCGTGTTAAATTGAAAATTCCCGCTGAAACGCAAACCGGTAAAATGTTCCGCTTGCGTGGCAAAGGGGTTACACCGGTTCGCGGTGGTTCACGTGGCGATTTGATGTGTCGCGTAGTGGTCGAAACGCCTGTTAAACTGACCAAAGAGCAAACCGAGCTAATTCGTCAGCTGCAAGCTAGTCTGGAGTCGTCGGGCAGTAAGCAGTCGCCGCGCAAGAGTTCTTGGTTTGAAGGCGTTAAATCCTTTTTTGATGATATGAAGGGCTAGCGATAGTTGTTAGTTATTGGTTAGTTATTGGTTAAGCGTGATTGGTGATTAGCCATCGTTTAACGTAATTGCGCTAAGATACGCTTTTCGCGATTTCACCCACTGGACAGTGAGCATGATAAAAATTGCAGTGACCGGAGCAGCCGGTCGAATGGGTAAAACCCTTATTGAAGCTTTGGCTAATTCATCTTCGGCTCAGTTGACCGTAGCTATTGAGCATCCGTCTAGCTCGCTGATTGGTGCTGATGCCGGTGAAGTAGCGGGTATTGGAAAGTCGGGCGTGGCCATTGGTGCTGATCTCGCTGCAGTCGTAGCCGATTTTGATGTGCTTATTGACTTTACTGTGCCGGCAGCGACGATTGCTAATGCGCAAATATGCGGTGCGAATCAAAAGGGCATGGTCGTGGGAACGACTGGCTTTGATGAGCAGCAAATGGCTGCATTGCATGCGGCAATAGCGCCTATCGCTATTGTGATGGCGGCTAATTACAGTGTTGGCGTTAATCTTTGCTTTAAGCTCAGCAAATTAGCGGCAGAAGTGATGGGTGACACTACCGATATTGAAATTATTGAAGCACACCATCGCCATAAAGTGGATGCGCCATCGGGTACTGCCTTGAAATTAGGTCAGGTAGTGGCTGATGCAACGGGTCGTGATTTAGATAAAGTGGCTGTTTATGGCCGCGAAGGCCAAACGGGCGCGCGCGATCAAAAAACCATTGGTTTTGCGACCATTCGAGCGGGGGATGTGGTCGGCGATCATACTGTGTTATTTGCTGGTGAGGGTGAACGTGTCGAAATTACGCATAAAGCGAGCTCAAGAATGTCTTTTGCCTCTGGCGCCGTGCGCGCAGCGGGTTGGTTGGCTGAGCAGTCTGCTGGTTTGTACGATATGCAGGATGTCTTAGGGCTGCACTAACCTTTTACAAGGTTGTGGGCTTCCAAGCGTGCGGTTTTTGACTTTCAAAGCCGCCGCTAAGTACTATCGTTTGGTTAAATTGAGTGCGTGTTAGGCCGAATTTAAAGAGTACTGGACTGAATTCAAAGCGAAGAGTGGTTTTTATTCGCTGCAGTGACAATTTCAATAACATAGTCATGGACAGTGCAGCCCATTTTCCTTAAACTTCCGCGCCAACTCAGGTAGGGTTAAAAGTGATGTATTGGTTGATTGGCAAGCCATTTAACATCCGTTAGCCGTTTCGATACTACCGTAAAAATATTTCATGTCGCGATGCCAGTATCGCTTTTTTTTTGGGGAGTCATTTTGTCGTTCTGTTCCGCAGTACTCGCGCTAGAAGATGGGAGTGTGTTTCACGGCACAGCTATTGGCGTTCCAGGTGTTGCGGTTGGCGAGGTCGTTTTTAATACAGCAATGACTGGTTACCAAGAGATCCTCACCGACCCTTCTTACGCTAGACAAATAGTCACTCTTACTTACCCTCATATCGGTAATACCGGTACAAACAGCGAAGACAATG
>DMZE01000004.1 GCA_003492055.1 Cellvibrionales bacterium | reverse complement strand
CGTCCAACTATTGGGCTTGTGCCCGCTCTTGGGTGTAACCAACTCGGTAGTAAATTCTATTGGCTTAGGCTTAGCGACAATCTTTGTTTTGGTCGCTTCAAATACCTGCGTATCGATTATTAAAAACGTAACGCCCGATGCTATTCGACTGCCCACTTTTGTAATGATTATTGCTGCTGCCGTAACCTGTACAGAATTATTAATGCAGGCTTACACCTATGAGCTGTATGAAATATTAGGTATTTTCTTACCGCTGATAACTACTAACTGCGTAATACTCGGCCGTGCTGATGGCTTTGCTTGTAAGAACTCTGTTGCAGCCTCTGCTTATGACGGCTTAATGATGGGCTTAGGTTTTGCTGCCGTACTGTACCTGCTTGGCGCTGCAAGAGAATTGATTGGCACAGGCTCACTGTTTGCCAATATGGATTTATTGTTCGGCTCAATGGCACAGGATTGGGAAATAACCGTTTTTAATAACTACCCGCAATTTCTATTAGCCATTTTGCCACCGGGCGCATTTATCCTTACCGGCTTAATTATTGCGGCCAAAAACAGTATTGATGCAGGCATTAAACGCAAGCAAGCAGCACGACTCGCCGATCAAGAGAAAACCTCTAAAAGAGTTCGCGTAACGGGCACTATTTCTTAATGTGTTGAAGTGAGTGTGTAGTGAGTCTATGTGAGTGTGTAGTTACAGAGTGGCAAAAGGAAAGATCTCTGGCTCTTCAAATAACGAAGTGATAACGCGTCATTATTTTAACTCACACAGTTGAGGCATATTAGCCACATCACAAATATGCGACCTTTTCTGTCGATACTTATCTTTTGGATAGTGAGCCATTAACTTTCCGCTTACTGACATCGCTTGCTGGTAATCATGACTGTCATAATAAAGTGACCAGAGCAATGCCAGCCATGACTCTTTAACCTTGCCACCACGCTGCTCTTTCTCAGCAACAATCTGCTCCATAATAGCCAAGCCTTCACTATAGCGATTTAAGCGATAATAACTTCTTGCCAACAATAAGTCGGCTTCAGCATTGAGTAACATCTCGTCGGCAACGCCCTGATTTATCCCATCAATAACCGCCTCGTAATCTTCGGTTAAAAAGCGTATTTGCGCTAAGGTATATACGGCTTCACTGCGTGTTAATAAATCCAAATATTTTGAGTCCACAACATATTGATAAGCATCAATGGCGGCAGCATATTTTTTTTGTGCTGACATCACATAAGCCATTAATCGCTGTAACTGTGCTTTTTCATAGCCACTGACACAATCGTTATTGTATGCGACTAATAACACCTTCTCTGCAGTGCTCAATGAGTAAGATTCAATCCATTGTCGAGCAGTATCTAACGATTTTTTACAGGTAACGCCTATAGTCAGCCTTAAAGGTAAAGCACCCTCTTTAATTTCCTTATCTTTTTTTACGACTGTATTAGTGCTCGATACACAAGCAGTCAATAACACCACAGTCATCAATAAGATGATGTGTTTTAAGAATGACAATGTAAAACCGTTTTTAAACATTAGGTATATAAAATTCTTATTATTAAAAAGTCGATCCTTATTAACAAGGACAGTTTATTCATCATCACTGTTTTCATCGCTCTCTAAATCACTCTCTAAATCACTATCTAAATCGCTATCTAAATCGCTCTCTTCCAACACGACTAAGGTTGAAATAATATCGTCGACCATCGCATCATCAAGGCCTTTATGTTCGGCTTCAGTATTATAAGTAATGTAAATCAACAATGAGTGGCAGCCTAAATACCATTCGCGCCATGCGCCATCATCGTCGTCATAAGCAAATAACAAACCCGATGCCATGCCAGCACTAACAGCTTCACCTTGTAAGCCATCAGCAATTAAATCTTCTGCAAACTGTTTTAAATCACTTTCATCAACATCACCACCCTCTTTTCTTACGACGGTAATATCAATTTCACTCACGCCATCGCAATCCGATATAGTGACACAGTCGTCTTCCATTTCAGCCGACCATTCATCGGGTAATTCGAGACACCACCATTCAGTTTGTACCATAGACATAATTTAATTCGCTTCTTTATTTATTTCAATAAGGGATAAATCAAACAGCAATGCTGTTTCACGTTGACTATTTTCATTGTCTAACTGGCTATCTAATTGACTGTCTAACTGACTGTCTAGCTGATTCACTAACACTGTTTTAATGGCAGGGTAATAATTTTTTCGCATGCCATTATTAATAAATCCGGCAGAGGCATATAAAGCAATAGCTGCCTGATTACTTTCACGCACTTCCAAAAAAACGCGACTTATACTTTGCTGCTGGCATTGCGTTATTAACGCATTCAATAACTGCCTGCCAATGCCTTGTTGTCGATATTGAGAATCCACCGTTATATACAGTAAATTGCATTCATCTGCGACTAAGGTAAACAAACATAGACCCTTTACAGCCGATGCTGAATGGCTGACTAAAACACGATAATGCGGTTTTTCAAGTACCTCAGTAATCGCCTTTACAGACCAAGGGTTATTCTCCGTTGTATCTAACCAATCACTAATAGACTCAATATCGGCTAAGGTGCATGCACGTATATTCGTTGCTATATTCGCCGACATATTCAAAGGAATAATTAAGCGTCGGCGCTAACGGCTGCACGAAGCGGTTGAATATGCTGCCAGAATTCACGCTTCAATAAAGGCTGACGCCATAATTCACCGCTGCCATAGGTCGACAATACTTGAACGCCCTGGCGGTTTTCTAATGGCACGACATGACCTAAGTCGTTTTTCTTACTTGCATCGCCGTCACTCGTTTCAATACCTTCATTACTTGCATCGAGCTGCATAGCGACGGCCGCTTTACCCATCAGCAATACCCAACGCGCGTTATTTTCTTGTAACTTACGCTGTAGCCAAGCCGAAAAAATTTCTTTAGCCGCTTTTTGACTCGCATCAAATAAACCACTATCCGGCAATGGCCAATCAAAACGGTCTTGTATGCTGCCTGTATCAGGTAACGGTTTCTGGCCCAAAGATAACAATATGGCATTCAACCAATGCTGATAGGCACTACTGGCAAAATTCATTTGAGTGATATCATCAATTATCAATATATCGCCACAAACGGTTGCCGATAAAGTGAATACATCTAACGATTGATTACTGGTTGATGCAGAAGTGGCTAGTACGGCTGCCGCAGCAGGATTCGAGGCATCAGCTACAGGAACAACGTTTGGCGCTGAGCTAGCCGGCGCATTAACTGACGCGCCCATATTTAATTCTTCAGCCAGCGCTAAGCTGCGATTAATCACATTTTGAGCGGTAACGCTTATAGGGGCATCACTAGAAGTATTGGCTGAACCCCTAGCCGATTGACTCAATGCAGTGTTAGCAGCCGCTGAGGGATTAAATACGGCCGAATCGGCAACCCAATGGCCTAACTCAGCACTGGGCAGTGTTTTGATAGGTAGCCACGACTCAATGCCCATCGCTTGTAAATACGCTGCTCGACGGTCGCGATTCATGTATTTATCTCAAGAAATAGAATATGGTTTGGGTGTTTCATGACAGCTTCACTTGGGCGATTCATTCAGCGCACATGGTAGTGAATCCAGTGGTGTTGGCGCAAGTAATATCGATGCTTTTTAACTTATTAAGACGATATTATCGATCCATCAATGGTCGATTAAGGGGCTATCTGGCTTGAACTGCCTCGCTTTAACAGCCCCTCTTTATCTTAACA
>DMZE01000178.1 GCA_003492055.1 Cellvibrionales bacterium | reverse complement strand
ATTAACTATTAGCTCTATTAACTACCGGCTCAAGTATCTGAGTTTATCTATTTAAAGACAGTCTGCAGACTGTATATAAGTTGACTGAAAGGCGACAAAAAAATGGCGTTAGATAACACATTAAATTTTATGGGCTACCGAAAGATTGCCCAAATAGCCTCGGCGATATTGCTGGTTATTTCAATTGCATCACTTTCTACTAACGGTCTTAAGCTAGGACTGGATTTTACTGGTGGCACATTGGTTGAGGTTGCCTACGATAAAACGGCTGATCTTGGCAGTATTCGATCGGCATTAGAGACCGCGGGCTATAATAATGCTTTAGTGATTAACTTTGGCTCCGATCAAGACGTATTGGTGCGTTTACCGCAAAGTAATAATAGCCAGCTAGGTGATGAGTTGCTCGCCGTGTTAAAGAATGGCCATGAAGGCGATATCGACTTACATCGTATTGAGTATGTTGGCCCGCAAGTGGGTGAAGAGTTACGAGAGCAGGGCGGCCTTGGTCTATTGGCAGCATTAATCAGTGTTATGATTTATGTGACTTTTCGCTTTCAATTCAAATTTTCAATTGGCGCTGTTGTTGCGCTAGCGCATGACGTTATTATTGTTCTTGGCTTCTTCTCATTGCTACGCTTAGATTTTGACTTAACCGTTTTAGCGGCAATACTGGCGGTTATCGGTTATTCCTTAAATGATACGATTGTTGTTTCCGATCGCATACGAGAGAATTTTCGTCTCGTCAGAAAAGGTCGGTCAGAAGATATTATTAACCGCTCTCTAACACAAACCCTTGGTCGTACATTGATGACGTCGATAACGACGTTATTAGTGCTTACCTCGCTGTTTGTTTTTGGTGGTGAAATCATCCATGGTTTTGCAACTGCGCTTATTGTGGGGGTATTTATTGGTACCTACTCATCGATATTTGTAGCAGCTAATATGTTGTTAGCATTAAACATAAGCCAAGAAGATTTAGCCATTCCGGTTGTTGAAGGCGCCGATCACGTTGACGGTATGCCGTAAGCTTTTACCAAATTTTGCGTGCTTGAAGCGCGCATTTTGACTATGCTTAGCATTCCTAATGGATAACTTGAATCTTCTTAGGCTGAATTTAAGGCTAGGAAGCTGGAGGCTAAGCGTAATATGAATACTCCTCAATCTGATCGTGTGAGTGCATCGGTAAGTCCTGGCACAAGCATGCAAATCCTTTCTCGTCGTGAAATAGAGCAGCTCTATGACGCGAGCCAAACCAAAATTTACAGTATGTTTCGTCAGTGTGCTTTGGCCGTTCTCAATAGCGGCAGCAGCGAAGACGATACTAATAAAGTCCTCGATCAATATAAGACCTTTGATATACAAATTGTTCAGCGCGAAAGAGGTATTAAGCTTGAGTTAACGGACGCACCTGGCCATGCCTTTGTTGATGGTGAAATGATTAAAGGCATTAAAGAGCATTTGTTTTCTGTGCTTCGAGATATTGTTTTTATTCATAGCGAACTCTATACCAATAATACTTATGATCTCAGTACTTCACGCGGCACTACAGATGCTGTATTTAATATCTTGCGCCACGCTAATGCATTGCAGGCCAATAAGGATCCCGATTTAATTGTTTGCTGGGGCGGCCATTCTATAGATCGACATGAATATGATTATACTAAGCTGGTTGGCTACCAGCTTGGGCTGCGGTATTTAAATATATGCACCGGCTGCGGTCCCGGCGCAATGAAAGGACCGATGAAAGGAGCGGCTATTTCTCACAGCAAACAACGATACTCTCAAGGTCGATATCTTGGCATTTCAGAGCCGGGCATTATTGCTGCGGAATCACCTAACCCTATTGTGAATGAATTAATTATTATGCCGGATATTGAAAAGCGGCTAGAGGCTTTTGTTAGAACAGGGCATGGCATTATTGTGTTTCCTGGCGGTGTGGGTACGGCAGAAGAGATCTTTTATTTACTAGGTGTTCTATTGCACCCTAATAATGACAGCCATCATATTCCATTAATTTTTACCGCGCCGGCAGAATCGGCCAGCTATTTTGATGCTATAGATGCTTTTATTGGCTTGACGCTTGGCCCTGATGCGCAGAGTAAATATCAAATTGTTATTGATGACCCTACGCAGGTAGCGCGAAGTTTAGCGAATGGCATGGATAGAGTAAGAGTGCAGCGAAGAGAAAATAAAGATGCTTTCTTCTTTAATTGGACGCTCAGCATTCCTAATGAATTTCAACAGCCTTTTATTCCTAGCCATAAAAATATGGCAGCACTGAATCTTAATCGTGATCAATCACCCTTTGATATGGCGGTTAATTTACGTGCCATGTTTTCTGGTCTTGTTGCTGGTAATGTTAAAGCTGAGGGCTTGCAGGCCATAGCCGAGTATGGCAATTATAAAATAAATGGTGATGCCACTCTTATGACATCAATAGACGAATTGTTGGTTTCATTTGCAAAACAGGGCAGAATGAAAATAAATGCAGATGCCTACTCTCCATGTTATGAGATCACTAATGAGTTATAGA
>DMZE01000081.1 GCA_003492055.1 Cellvibrionales bacterium | reverse complement strand
CGAGCTACGGCCATTGGTGCAAACACAGTTGCGCCTACAGGTACATTAAGTAGCGCGGTGGCTGCCACAGCAGTTGGCGCGAATACGGTACTTGCTGCTGAAGATCTTACGGTAAGCGGCCCATTAGGAACAACAGCCCCAGCATTAGATATTGGTGTTGGTCAAACATCAGACTCTATCGCTGCTTTAGTAAATGCTAATGAAGCAACAACAGGTGTTACTGCCGAAGCAAGAACACAAGTACGAATTTCTAGTGTTGCAGTAGCCAGCTATACCTTTACCTTAGGTTCACGCTCTACAGATGCAGCAGGTACGGCAACTAACTTTAACGCAGCGGGCATTACCGTTAATGTAACCAGTGCTAATGATTTGTCAGGCCTAGCGGATGCGATTAATCAGCAAGCCGGTGTTACGGGTGTAACTGCACTTTCTGAAGGCAGCACATTAGTATTGACGAATGAAGAAGGTCGAGATATTACTTTCGATGCCTTAGTAGGCACGGGTTCTTCTTTAACGGTTCAAGGCTTAACCTCAGCTGGCGCTAATTCAGGTGCGGCTGATGTTGTAACGGCAGCGGCTGATGATGCCTTTGTTGTCGGTGGTTCGGTTTCGTTTAGTGCGGCTTCTGCATTTACGGTAACTTCGGCGAATGCGGGTGGTTTATTTGCAGCGACTACGGCTAATGCCAGTACATTAAGTAATGTGGCTTCAGCTAATATTGGTACTCAAGCCGGTGCACAAGCGGCTATCGCAGTGGTTGATGCGGCGATTCAGGGTATTGATTCACTTCGAGCAGGTATTGGTGCGGTTCAAAACCGACTGCAGTCAACTATTTCTAACCTACAAAGTGTGTCTGAGAATGTATCGGCAGCAAGAAGTCGTATTCAAGATGCTGACTTTGCAGCAGAAACAGCCAGCTTGACGCGTAATCAGATTCTTCAACAAGCCGGTATTTCTGTATTAGCGCAAGCCAATGCATTACCGCAGCAAGTATTAAGTCTGCTTCAGTAGGGTCAAAAGGCTAGCGTTAAAGAGGGTGACATCAGTTAGCTTCTTTAACGTATTCTAATGACTAACATGAATACTTTTCAATCTGTCGGTGAGTGATTTATTTCGTTCAGCCGACAGTTTCGTTTTAGGGCGCCAATAATAATTAAGCTGGGGCTCAATCCATCGCTATTGCTGATACTATCAATTATCAGCTTATTCAAATGGGCAGTAGCGGCAAGATATTGCCGCAAAAAGTTTCAAATTTTGTCCATGTACTGTTTAAACAGCCGTTAAAGTATTCGTTCAGGCGGTAGTCAAAATAAGCGTCATTTAATTAACGGCTAATAATTTGCCGAAGTGAATAGCTCAAAGATCAGTGACTCACGCTTTATTACCGGTGATACCGCGGTTAAACCGATACAGTGGTTAAGGGCCGCTAAGTCACGAGGTTCGCTCAGGCCATAACGAATCATTAGTGACATCAACTGGCACACAATTTGCGTTATGTACAAGGCTAGTTGGCAGTGTCGTTGGCTTCACGATTATTTGTCGCTTCAATGGCATGCTGGTTTTGGCATATTAGCTATACATTTTAGTTATAGCTTTTTAGTTAAAAGGTAAGGTACTTACATATGGCGAGTGTTTCTTCTCTTGGTGTTGGATCTGGTTTAGACCTACAGACGTTGGTTGACGGTCTTGTGGCGTCTGAGCAACAGCTGCGCTTTGGTCGCTTAGATACTCAAGCCGCGCTCGCCACTGAACGTATTTCGGCCTATGGTCTACTGAAAAGTTCGGTTTCACTGTTTAATGGTTCGCTAACATCCATTGGTAATATCAGTACCTTTCAAGCGCGTACGGTCAGTTCTTCGGATCCAGATGCTTTTACTGTGAGTGCAGCCGTTAATGCAGGTTTAGGCAATTACAGTGTTGAGGTTGTTGAGGCGGGTGAGTCGCAGTCGCTTTCTGGCAGTAACTTTGTTGATATCACTAACACCGCCATTAGCAGTGCTGATGCCCTTATTGGCGGTGGCACACTAATTATTCAACAAGGTAGCCAGCCTTCTTTTTCCGTCATCATTGATTCTGCTAACAGCTCGCTTAATGCGATTGCGGCAGCGATTAATACCTCGGTCGATAATGCCGGTATTGAAGCGAGTGTGATTAACGCTGACAGTGGTCCGGTGTTAGTGGTTAACGCAGCTAATGCCGGTAGCGATAATGAAATTAGTATTTCGGTTAATGATGTGGATACTAACGATACTGATGCGCAGGGTTTATCGCAGTTAACTTTTGATGTCAGTGATATTGCGGGTTCAAATTTAACCCAGGCAACGGCAGCGGTGAATGCGCAAATTACGGTTAACGGTCAGACGATTACATCCACATCGGGTCGTCAATTTGACGACGTGGTTAACGGCGTATCGATTACTGCCATTACCGAAACAACCACCGCGGGCGTTGTCAGTGTTACAAAAAATACTCAGCAGGCCCTAGCGGCGGCTAATGAGTTTATTGAAAACTTTAATGCATTATCCAAAAGTATTGATGACTTAGGTCGTGGCGGTAGTGAAGATGACCTTAGTGCTGGCGTGTTAGTTGGCGATTCATTATTGCGGACCTTGGATTCACAATTGCGGCGGACTATTTTTACGGCTGTCGATGAAACGCAGCCTGAAGGCGTGCGCACACTTAGCGATATTGGTATCAGTATTGGTCGAGATGGCCAGTTGTCATTAAACAGCACAAAGTTTAATGCTTTGTTAGATACTAATTTTGATGATGTCGCGCGTTTATTGGCAGCAGATGGCAATGCTGCGCCACAAAATAATCAATTTGAGTCATCGCTTTTTGATTCGATAACAACCTCTTTCGGCGATGGTAGTTTAGAATTTGCTGTTGGTGAAGAAAGTTTTACGGTCAGTTACACCACGCTTGAAGGTAATGACACGCTACAAGGCGTGCGTGACCTCATTAACAATGCCAGTAATAATCCAGGCATTACGGCCTCGTTGGTATTAGTCGATGATGGTGCTGGCGGCACAGACGCCAAGCTTATCTTAACCGCCGATGAAGCGGGTCCAGATGCAGCTATTAGTTTATTAGTTGGTGCTGAATACTTTACTGAGATTACACCCGCAGAGATCGATACGTCTGAGGGAGTTATTACGCGTTTACAATCTGTCGTAGAAGGCTTTTTAGGCGGTAGTGGTCAGCAAGGCATTATTGATGCGCGCACTGAGGGTTTAAATCAAGATGTTGAGCGTATTGGTGATGAGCGATTAGTGCAAGAACAGCGTTTAATTGCTTATCAAGATCGTTTGACTGCACAGTTTGCATCATTGGATTTGCTGGTAGCCAATTTGCAATCTAACGGTAATTTTTTATTAAGCCAGTTGAACTCAATTTCTCAAATCTCCTCTAACAACAATAATCGCAATAACAGTTAATGGCGTTTACTCAAAAAGATGAATGTTTATAGCTAGTGTCTAATGATGACTGGGGACTTAATGAAAAAATTACCAGCAGGGCAGCAATACAAATCGATTAATACGCAAACCGGTGTAGTCGATGCTGATCCGCATCGCTTAATTCAAATGTTATTTACTGGTGCGCTGGAGCAAATTTCAGTAGCTAAAGGCTGTATGCAGCGTGCCGACTTAGCAGGTAAAGGTGAAGCGATTAGTCGAGCGATTGGTATTGTGGGCGGCCTACTGGATAGTGTGAATGTAGATGCTGAGCAGGAAAACTTGGTTGATCGTTCTGATGCTACTCCTTTAGGGGCAAACCTCACTGCGCTTTATTCGTTTGTTACACGGCGCTTAAGTGAAGCAAATATAGCGAATGATGAGTTGGGTCTTGATGAGTCTGCCAATGTGTTACGAGAGCTTCAATCTGGTTGGAATGAGATTAGAACTGAGGTGTTAGCTCAGCCATCCAGTGAGTCGGTTCCTGTTTAGGTCGGTTCCTGTTTAGNNGTCGATTCCTGTTTAAGTCGATTCTGTTTAAGTCGATTCTGGCTAAGCAGATTCAGGTTTTATAAAGAGGTACGAGTGAGTCAAACATTATCGCCAGTATGGCAATTAGGTGATGCGGCAACGCCATCGCTAGATCAGTTAATTAAAGCCTTTGAAGTGGCTTATAAAGATACTGATTGGCTGAAAATATCACAATTAAATGATTATACTCAGCCCTGTGTTGAGGCAGAAATTGTGATGCTTAATGCAGCCGCTGCGGCCGCAGGAAAAGATGCGAGCTCAGCAATGCAGACCCTTAAACCAAGCCTTGAAAGACTGGCGACTATTTATCAGTCAATGCAGCAGCAGTGTACCACTGAGCGGGATGTTCTGGCGGCTAAGTTAAATGAGGTCAATACAGGGCGATCAGCAACCGAGCATTATGCGTCCACTTCTTCGCTGTAGTTTAGTTTAGGTGTAGTTTAAGTGTTGTAGTTTAGATGTGGTGTTGAATTATTCATTTTCAGTGCAGTTATTTGTTTTAGTCTCTATTTCCTCTCAAAAATCCAACTCGGTTTTACCGCTTCTCAGATATGGGCTTGTATTTTTACTTTTTTAGAAGAAGTTAATGAATTTCAAGGCTTTTTTACGAATAAGCATTGCTTGCTTGGTCATTCTCTTACATAATCCTGCCTTCAAAAGTGTCAGGGTTTTGACTTTGCCTTAGCTGGTTTTTAAGCCCTTACTTAAATTAGTCAAAACTATGACATTTATGCCAAATCCAAAGGATTGAGCTTTCGGTGGCGTAAAATAGCATTTTACTGGACAGCGGTATGTGGGAAGAAACACGCATTGTTATTGTGGATAGTGACGAGCGTAGGCGGCAAGACCTTCAGTTAATTTTCGATTTTATTGGCGAACCTGTAAAGTCTATGTCTTATCAGGCATGGCTTGATCCTGAGGTTCAGTCAGCGAATGATAATGGCAATTTAACACTGCTTGTTTTGGGGGATGATCCTCAACCATTAAGCGAGCGTTTAGCGATTGCCCAGCAATGGCAAAACCATCTGCCGGTGATTTTAGTTGACCATCCCAACACGTTGCCAAGTACTGTAGCCGGTGCTTTAACCGCAGTTCAGCTAAGCGACGAATCCATAGATAATTCACTCGATGCTGAGAGTTTACGTCCGGTTATTTCACAAATTCAAATGCCACCCAATTATGCTCGTGTCGTCGATGATCTACACCGTGCACAAGTTTACCGTGAGCAACACAGCGCATTATTTAATCGTTCACAGCATCGTGATCCGCAGTTATTTCGCAGCCTAGTAGGCACTAGTCGCAAAGTGCAGCAAGTTCGTGAGCTAATGGGGCAAGTAGCCGATAAAGAGGTCACCGTTTTGATTACGGGTGAATCCGGCACAGGCAAAGAAGTGGTGGCGCGTAACTTACATTACCATTCGTCACGTCGCGAGCAGCCCTTTGTACCGGTTAACTGTGGAGCTATTCCCCCGGAATTGCTAGAAAGTGAATTGTTTGGCCATGAGAAGGGCGCTTTTACGGGTGCCATAAGTAGCCGTGCTGGACGATTTGAAATGGCCCAAGGTGGCACGTTATTTTTAGATGAAATAGGCGATATGCCGCTGAATATGCAGGTTAAAATTTTACGTGCATTACAAGAGCGAACCTTTGAAAGGGTCGGCGGTAACAAAACCTACCATGCCGATGTACGCATTATTGCAGCCACCCATAAAAATCTCGAAATCATGATTGAAAGCGGTGACTTCCGCGAAGATCTTTACTATCGACTCAATGTATTTCCCATTGAAATGCCGGCGCTTCGTGAGCGCGTTGAAGATTTACCGTTGTTACTGAATGAATTGATTTCACGGCTTGAGAATGAACAGCGTGGCTCTATACGTTTTAACTCGGCGGCTATCATGTCGCTTTGTCAGCACAACTGGGCGGGTAATGTTCGCGAATTGGCCAACCTCGTTGAGCGCATGGCCATTATGTACCCCTACGGTGTTGCCGGTGTAAAAGACCTGCCAGCTAAATTTCGTTATGTCGAAGAGGCCAATGAGGTCGAAGGCGAAGAGGCCAGTAGTCAGCATTTAGCTGCGCTGCAAGCGGTTGCCAATATCGTTAATGTCGATGCCAAGCCGCTTCTGCCGCATGAGGGGATTGATCTGAAAGCCTATATTGCTTCATTAGAGCAGAATTTAATTCAGCAAGCGCTGGATGATGCTAATGGCGTAGTGGCAAGAGCCGCCGATAAGTTACAAATTCGACGCACCACTTTGGTTGAGAAAATACGTAAATACGATTTAAGTCGCGCTTAATTATCTTTGCAGCGAAGTTTTCAACCACGTTTTTATCGGCATTGAGCGCTTCATTCGGGCAGCGTTTAATACTTGTTGCTTATGTTTACCTGCTAGCGTCCGACAAAAGATTGACTCGCTAGCAGTGTCAATTGTCAGGGATCACCATAACCAATTGATAGTATTGAATTAATTCTTCTCGGCACAGTGATTGCAGAATCAAAGCATTAAGCAATGTATGCGTTGAAACTGTGACGAATCCTGATTTAACCGCGTTATCAAGCATGCAGCTCATTCAAATATAGAGATGCATTATGCCGCCAGTCACCACCTCTGATTCAACCGAAGATCGCAGCACAGCGACAGACTCCGTGACGGTACAATCAATGCAAACTGAGCGTTTAGAGTCGGATGTTGTCTCCGTAAGTGCATTAGCTAATAGTCTAGAAAGTGATACAGCGAATAACCCCAACAACAGCCTTGATAGTAATCTACAACTTAGTCTAGATACAAAAAGTAAAGAAGGGCTGCAGGCCACCTTTGAATTATTTAATCGCATGTCTGACGATTTATCTGATTCTTACCGTGCATTAGAAGGGCGAGTATCGGCACTCACCGATGAGCTCGACCGGGTCAATTTACAACGCGAGCAAGAAGTCCGATCAAAAGAGCAAGTCACTGCACGCCTCAGTAATTTATTAGATTTATTACCTGGCGGCGTTGTCGTGTTAGATCGATGGGGCACAGTATCGCAAATAAATCCCGCCGGCGAAGAGTTACTGACCAGTGGTTTAGAAGGCCGAAAATGGGTTGATATTATTGCCGAATTTTTTGCTCCGCAAAAAGATGATGGCCATGAAATTTCGATGAAAAATGGACGGCGTGTTAGTTTATCAACCCGTTCATTAGAAGAAGAAACCGGTCAAATTATTTTATTAACCGATCAAACCGAAACCCGACGTTTACAAGAGCAGTTAAGTAGAGGTCAACGTCTATCAGCTTTAGGGCGAATGGTTTCAGCTTTAGCGCATCAAATTCGCACGCCATTATCGGCCGCTATTTTATATGCCGGTCATTTAAGTGAGCGTGATTTAACAAGTGAGCAGACTAAACGCTTTTCACAAAAAATTGTGTCGCGATTAAATAACCTTGAACAGCAAGTACGAGATATGTTGGTTTTTGCCAAGGGCGATGTCACGCTATCCGATTCTATGACTATTGGTTCTATGCTCGAAGAATTAAAGATTGCTGTGGATGTACCGCTATCAGCGAATCAAGCAAGCTTATTAATCAGTAATGATTTAAGTGATACACGCATTGTCTGCAATTCACAAACCATGATTGGCGCCTTAAGCAATTTGGTCAACAACGCATTACAGGCATCCGATATGGGGGCGAATATTCAGTTAAACACTCGTCGCGAAAATAACGATATTGTGATTTCAATAGAAGACAGTGGCTGTGGTATTCCTGAAAATATTATGCAGCGCCTCCAGCAAGAAGAAGCATTTGTTTCAACTAAGTCGCAAGGCACAGGTTTAGGCATTGCCGTTGTCCGTGCTGTAGTCAAAGCGCATCAAGGTGAATTTGAATTATTATCTAAAGAAGGATGTGGTACGCAAGCATCGATTAAGTTGCCTTGTGTTTATGCAGCGCCATAATTGATTAATAGAAGTTATCAATAAAAGCGTTATCAGTAAAAACAGTCGTCAGTAAAAAAAGTAGAGTAGAAGAGAGTATTTATGAGCGCATCTGCAGAAGTTATTAAGCGTCAAGACGCAGCGCCAGAATCGACAGTCAATCCGGCGATGATATTAGTTGTTGAAGACGATCTTGCGCTACAAGAAGCGATTGTAGATACGCTTGAACTATCGGGCTTAAATACGATGGCTGCAGGCTCAGGTGAGCAAGCATTAGAATGCCTTGCCAAGCAGCGATTCGACATGGTTATCTCTGATGTGAATATGGGCGGTATGGATGGCCACCAGTTATTAGATGAAATTAAAAAGCTGTATCCTTTTTTGCCCGTTTTATTAATTACTGCCTACGCCAGTATCGATCGATCGGTTCGTGCTATTCAAGCCGGCGCGGTTGATTATTTAGTGAAGCCCTTTGATCCTAGTACGCTAATTGATTTAGTCAGTCGTTACACCGTAGGGCATTTGTTAGACAGTGACGGCCCGGTGATTGCCTCGCAAATAAGTCGTGATTTATTTCAAATGGCTAAACGCGTAGCGATGACAGATTCAACGGTATTGATTTCTGGTGAGTCAGGTACGGGTAAAGAAGTGATAGCCCGTTATATTCATACGCATTCTACGCGCAAGACTGAACCGTTTATTGCTATTAACTGTGCAGCCATACC
>DMZE01000288.1 GCA_003492055.1 Cellvibrionales bacterium | reverse complement strand
TATACATTGGTCTCGATAATAAAAGTGACCGATACTAGCTAATCATAATTGATACTAGCTAATCATAATTATAGTAGCGGTGATCCATTAGGGATAAAGCGGTTGTCGCTATTTTGCTTAATCCAAAGCAGCATGTCTTTTTCTAATTTATGGCCACGGCTTTTTAGTATTTTATTAATGCTAATAACCGGTGATTTTGCGCCAGCTGCCCATTCGGGAAGAGCCATTTCAATTAAAGTAAAAAAGCGTATAAGTGCAATAAGCTGTGTTTCACTGTAATCATTAAGCGCATTTTTCCATTGCGTTAAATCGGCCTTCATAATGGCAAATTGCAATTTATCTTGCTCATCTATGTTATTCGCTAAATCAGATAGTTGGTTATTTTCAGCCAGCACCAAGAAACGCTGTAATAAAGCAGGGTTAATATTGACGTCCAACTTGCTTGTCTTGCTGCCGGGATCCCAAGTGCCTGTAGTCATAAAATATCCAATGCTTATTGTGTGAGTGGTGTTGATTGCGGCTATTAAAAGCGCTCTCGCGCTATGGCCGACGCTTTTGTTGACGCTGGCTGTTAAAGTCGTTGATATTATACGTCGATATGCCAGCCTATGTTAGGGTAAACTAGCGTGCGTTATCCTTGTGTTGCTTGAGAAATACGCCCTTGTAGTGAACAAGAGGGCAGCTCTGAACGTATAAATATCAATGTCTGTGTCCAAGTTGATGCGTATTTAAGTTCATGCGCATAAAAATGGATATGACTGTCTTGTTGGTTATCTTATGGAATACGGTCTTAATGTTGATCGTGCTAGGAAATAGAGCTTTATGCTAGGAACAAAAAAGAATCGTTATCTACTGACTGGTGTTATTGTCGTTGGTTTATTTATCACGTGGTTAATTGCCACGAGTAAACCGGCTCCAGCAGCCAGGCCTATCCGTTTGCCACCGGTGCCGATTGTCGATGTATTACATATTCAGCCGGGTAGTCATCGTGTATGGATAGAAACACAAGGGCTTGTTAAGCCTAAAACTCAAATTGAATTAGTCTCTCAGGTGACAGGCCGTGTTGAGACAATTGCAGAGCAGTTTTCTGCCGGTGGTTTTTTTGCCGCGAATGAAGCGCTGGTTAGTATCGAAGAGAGCGATTATCGCATTGCTGTGAGTCAGGCCGGCGCCCAACTAGCCGATGCGCAACAGTTACTAGCTACAGAGAAAGGCCGTGCGAGACAGGCTAAGCGTGAATGGCGTGACCTCGGAAATAGTGAAGCGAATGATTTGTTTTTGCGTAAGCCGCAATTGGCCAGCGCAAAAGCTAAGTTACTTGCTGCTGAAGCCGGTTTGGAAAAAGCCGAGTTAGATTTATCGCGTACCCGCGTCAGTGCTCCCTTTGCTGGTCGAGTCTTAAGTAAGCGGGTGGATGTTGGTCAATTTGTTTCGCAAGGAACGCCTATTGCTCAAATCTACAGCAGTGATATTGCCGAAGTGCGGTTGCCATTAACGGCGCAGCAAAGACAAAATGTTAGCGTATCTGGCTCGCAGCCTTCACCAGTTAAGTTGATTGCCCGTTATGGCAACAATGAATATGAGTGGGATGCTGTGTTGGCGCGTTTAGAGGGGGCTATTGATAGCAGTAGTCGCCAGTACTATTTTGTTGCTTCTTTGCCCCAAGCGTTTTCAGATCATCTTGACGATGCGGGGATATTGCAAAAGCCAGGGCTTGCTGTCGGTCAATTTGTAACGGCGAAAATATCCGGAAATTATATTGATAATAGCTTTTTAATTCCACGTTCAGCCCTAAGGCAGCAGCAGAAAATTTGGGTGTTAGACAATAATCGCCTCGCTTATATTGATGTTGTTGTTATTCAAAGTAACGATGATACTGCGCTAGTTCAGTTGGCAGATATGAGTAAAGCGAAAAACTCCATTGCGGTTATTACCACGAGTTTATCCTTAGCATTAGACGGCATGGCGATTCGTGAGCGTTCAATCGTGCTTCGAGATTTACCTGAAAAGCAAGATGATGTAACGGCCACACAAGTTAGCCCAGAATAAATCGGATATAAAAATGCGTTCTATTGTTAGTTGGTTTATTGATAATCCAGTTGCTGCAAAGTTGGCTATGTTTTTTATACTTATTGCCGGCTTAATGACTTTTCCGCTGCTGGATAAAGAGTTTTTTCCACAAATAAAAATTGATTTAATTAAGATTACTGTACCTTATCCAGGCGCCGGGCCGGAAGAGGTTGAAAAGCAAATATGCGCGCGTATTGAAGAAGCTGTACAGCAATTGGGTGGCATAGAAGAGGTTCGCTCCGTGGCGCGAGAGGGCTTTGGCGAAGTTATTATTGAGGTTAAGCCTGAAGAAGACACCATTCGTATTCTTAACGATGTTAAAGCCAACGTTGAGGCGATTAATACTTTTCCTGCCGGTTCTGAACGGCCACAAATTGTTGAGCAGCGTTTTCGCAATACTATTATACGGCTTCAGCTAGCGGGTGATCTTCAAGAACGCGAGCTAAAAGAATTAGGTGAGACTATTCGTGAAGAGCTCGCAGCGTTGCCATCGGTTGCTATTGCAGAGCTTCGTACGCCGCGGAATTATGAAGTCGGTATAGAAATATCTGAAAACGCCTTGCGTGATTACAGTCTAACATTTGATGAAGTTGCAGCGGCTATACGCGGTTATTCATTTAATTTGCCGGCGGGTAAAATTCGCGATAGTGGCGGCGATATTTTATTACAAACACGTGCTCAAGCGGATTACGCAGAAGACTTTAATCAAATTCCATTAAGGCGTAATGCCGATGGGGCGTTATTGCGTGTCGGTGACGTTGCCGCGGTGGTTGATGGTTTTGAAGATGTTGATATTTATAGCACGCTCGACGGTTTACCTTCGTTAGAGATTTGGATTCGTAATCAAAGTAACCCGGATATTCTTCGCACTAGCGAAGCGGTTAAAGCCTATGTTGAGCAGAAATCATCTCAGCTGCCGGACGCTGTTAGTCTGTCAGTATGGAGCGATGCATCAGTTAGCTATCGCGGCCGTTTAGATACGCTTATTTATAACGGCTCAAGTGGACTGTTATTAGTCTTTATTATATTGCTCATATTTCTAAGACCTTCACTCGCTTTTTGGGTATGCAGTGGTATAGCTGTGGCATTTATGGGGGCTATCTGGTGGCTGTCATTTACATCGGTGTCACTCAATATTATTTCTATGTTTGCCTTTATTATGATTCTTGGCATCGTTGTCGATGATGCCATTATTGTCGGCGAAGCTATTTACAGCCAGCAATTAAAACACAGTAATCCGCGGCAAGGTGCTATAGAAGGGGTGATGTCTGTTATTGCGCCGGTCTGGTTTGCCGTAATCAGCACCATGATATTTTTTATCCCTTTCTTTTTTATTGGTGATGGCCCTGAGCCCGCCACTATTGCAACGCCGGTTATTTTAGCCTTGGTATTCTCTTTGTTTGAATCATTGTTTTTGTTGCCATCACATTTAGCCGATAAAGGTGGGGTAGTGGTCGGCATGGTGAAAACTTTAGTCACCTATGTGGTATCTCCATTCTCTCGGGGTTTGCATTATTTAGAGCAACGTCGTTTAGCTGTGGCAGCTTTGTTGCCATTGCTTGCGAATACTTATTATCGTCGTGCACTGGTGTGGACGGTGGGTGCGCGTAAACTGACTATAGTCGTGTTCTGTTTTTTGTTTATCTTTGCCGTGGCAACAGTGAAAGGTGGCTGGCTACCGTTTAGTTTTTTCCCGCGTGTCACTTCGGACTATGTCGTGGCAAAGGCAACGCTACCAGAGGCCGCACCCTTTAATCAAATTATGTCAGTGGCCAATTACCTTGAGACATCTGCTCAACAAATAAAAACTAAAGTGAATAAAACCTATGGTTACGAGTTGGTCCAAGGTATTCATGTTTCAGCTTATGCGACGACGGCTCGTATAACCTTATTACTCGAAGATGGAAATGACAGGCCGATAGGTTCAGATACTGTTGCTCGGCAGTTACAAGAGCAGATTGGTGAAATGCAGGGATTAAAAGATCTCTCTGTTAGCTACACCATTTTTGATATTCCTAAGCCCATTGAGTTTGTTGTGCGCAGTGATTCGCAGCAGCAATTAGAAGAGTTTTCTGCTGCTTTAGCGCTAAAAATGGCCACTATAGAGGGCGTATTTAATGTCGGAAGCACATTGGATAACCCCTCTAATGAAATCAATTTACAGCTAAAGCCTGAGGCCGACACCTTGGCGGTTAACTTGGCTAGTCTTTCGCAGCAAGTGCGGCGCGCCTTTTACGGTGAAGAGGTACAGCGTATTCCTCGATTACGTGAAGATGTTAAAGTCTTAGTTCGCTATCCAAGGGCGGACCGTTCTTATGAGGAAGCCTTGCGTGAAATGTATATTTCTAGCGGTCGTAATGGCGCCTTAGAAGATCGCGTTCCATTATCGTCATTGGTTGATATTGAATACCGCAAAACCTATAAAAAAGTTGAGCGCTTAGATCGAAAGCGCGTAGCGAGAGTATCGAGTGATGTGCAGCGTGGCTTTAATGCTGGGGCGATTATTCAGCAACTACAAACAGAAGAAATTGCTGCCTTGCTTGATCAGTATCCTGATGTAGTAATTGCACTCAAAGGCGAGCAGCAAGAAAACGATGAATTTTTTCAGGAACTCGTTTTATTTTTATTATTATCAATGATGGGCATATTTGCTGTAATGGCTATTATGTTTCGCTCTTACTGGCAGCCATTACTGGTATTAACCGCCGTGCCATTTGGTTTTATGGGCGCCATTTATGGACATATTATTATTGGCGTTAATATTAGTATGTTCTCGGTGTTAGGTATGATGGCCTGCGCTGGTGTAGTGGTAAATGATAACGTCGTTTTAATTGATCGTATTAATCAACTGCGCCGTTTAGGTTTCTCGCCGCGCAGAGCAGTGGTTAACGGTGCGGTACAACGGTTTAGACCGATTGTGTTAACCTCGGTAACGACTTTTTTTGGTTTGACACCGATATTGCTTGAAAGCAGCGTTCAGGCACAGTTTTTAATTCCTATGGTTACCTCACTCTCATTCGGTGTTTTGTTTGCTAGTGTCGTAACCTTGGTTTTTGTACCTGCACTGTATTTAGCTGGTGAGAACGCTTCTTATCATTTTTCTAAGCGACAAGCTAGGTTGGATGCCGCCGTGGCAGATGCAGCTGCCTTGAACTCGCCAGAGCTTAATTCTTAAGTCATTGTTGCTAAAGCACAGTAAGCGTACAAATAAGCAGCAATAGTGTTGATAAGTCCCAATAACGGCCGCGAAAAGCGGCTGATTTAGCCGTTCTATTCCCCTATAATGACAACAACTTAATCTTAAATTTGCAGCAGTATACGGATACGCTGAATGGGCTTTTAATATTCCCTTCAGGTGCCTATAGCTTGCAGCGACAATTTGTAGCCATAGTTTGTAGTAAAGCGGGTAGTGATAGGGCATCTAGAGCGTATAGCTAGCATGCTTGCTTACACTGCATACTGACAAAATATAGCAACAACAACTATAGCGTGAAGATATATGAACCCAAATTATTTGGATTTTGAACAACCGATAGCTGAACTTGAAGTCAAAATTGAAGAGTTACGCTCGGTCGGTCATGATAATGATTTGAATATCTCTGATGAGATTGCCAAGCTCACAGAGAAAAGTGCCAAGCTAACCGGGAAAATTTATTCATCATTAACGCCTTGGGATATTGTCCGCGTTGCCCGTCATCCTCAGCGACCTTATACGGTCGATTATATTACCCGAATATTTGATGATTTTGATGAGCTTCATGGTGATCGTCAGTTTGCTGATGATGCGGCTATTGTTGGCGGTTTGGCCCGCCTGCAAGGTGAGCCAGTGATGGTGATCGGTCAAGAGAAAGGCCGGCAAGTGGCTGACAAAGTTAAACGTAATTTTGGTATGCCAAGACCAGAAGGCTATAGAAAAGCACTGCGCTTAATGGAAATGGCTGAACGATTTTCATTGCCGGTTATTACTCTTATTGATACCCCTGGAGCCTATCCAGGTATTGATTCAGAAGAGCGCGGCATCTCTTTCGCTATAGCAAAAAACCTTCAAGTGATGTCTTGTCTAAAAACACCAATTATCTCTGTGGTTATAGGTGAGGGCAGTTCAGGTGGTGCCTTAGGTATAGGTGTTGGTGATAAGCTCGCTATGTTGCAGTACTCCACTTACTTTGTTATTTCGCCAGAGGGCTGTGCCAATATTATTTGGAAAACCTCAGAGAAAGCTCCACAAGCAGCTGAGGCAATGGGCTTAACCTCGACAGTGCTCGAAGATTTAGGCATTGTTGATAATACGATTGCCGAGCCACAAGGCGGAGCGCATCGTGATCCTGAATTAGCGGCGTTGCGAGTAAAAGAGTATCTGATTAAAGAAGTGAAGGCATTGCAGAAAATCCCTCTCGATGACTTGCTTGAAACACGTTATAAACGTTTGATGTCTTACGGTAATATGTAAGAGCTAGTAACTTTAGTTCACTGTATTCATCACTTTAATAATATACAACGATGATGATTTCTTGCGGGCGATTATGAGCAGCTTAGATACAAGTCACAGTGACAATAATACTAACAGTAACACTTCGTATTTAGACGCGTATAAAACCCTGCTAAAGCACCGACATTGGGTTGTCGCCTTTAGTGGCGGTCTCGATTCAACCGTGCTTTTGCATTCGGTTTCTGAGTTTCTGCAGTCATTGCATCTCTCTCAACTTACAAGCGATCAACTCACAAACGATCAACTCAAAGACCAAGCCAGTTCAACGTCGACAGACGACTTTACGATTCCTAGTTTATCCGCCATTCATATTAATCATCAATTGCAAAGTGTCAGTGCAGACTGGGAAAAACACTGTCAGTCGGTTTGCGAACAGCTGTCTGTGCCATTGACTATTAAAAAAGTGGCCGTGGCTAACGAGGGTAAAGGCTTAGAAAGCGCAGCGCGGCAGGCGCGCTATATCGCTTTTGAAGAACAGCTCGCGGCCTATTCAACTAGCCGTCCTCAGGACAATTCTAATATTAGCTATTCGGCGGAAGCTGATAGCGTATTACTAATGGGCCATCATGCCAATGATCAGGCTGAGACTTTATTAATGCGTCTATTTCGCGGCGCAGGTACGCGTGGTGCGGCGGCCATGCCCATGCAGCGCTCGCTGGGGAAATCACAGATTGCGAGGCCATTGCTTC
>DMZE01000257.1:3149-4272 GCA_003492055.1 Cellvibrionales bacterium | reverse complement strand
TCAATACGCATCAATACGCATCAAAGATAAGCATGAATAAAACGATGACAGCAATGAAAATTTTATACAGCATTATTAAAACACTCTTATTCTTTATTCTCGCTACGCTTGTATTAAGTGTTATCGGGTTTTTTACAAGCATGCACTTACTGTTTGATAATCAACCCTCTCTTGTAAGCTATGAGAAAGCCAGCCTCGCCGATATAAAACGCATAAAAACAGTCGCTATAGAAGTCAGCGGCAAGCTTCAGCAACAAGGTACTCAGCAATTAATATTAAGTGAGCGTGATCTCAACTTAGGCATTGCTCATTTTGGTCCTGCTATGCTGCGCTTACCCAAAAACAGTTATGCCCGTGTTGTTATTAACGAACAGCAGCAAGCAGTAGAGCTTACTCTGCCGGCTAATTATGTCAGCGAGCAATTTTATCGACAGTTTAAAAATCAACTTAGTCATCATCAGTTAAGCATTTTTCATTTTTTTCAAAACTGGACCAGCGACCAATGGATTAACTTAACGCTTGATATAACTATTGATAATGCCGCAGACCCAGGGCAATGGATCCAACCTAGCCGCATTCGTATAGGTAGCATTCAACTTAGTGATTCAATAAGCAAAACGATTACCGACGCAATACAGGCTGAGGCATTAAAGCAGCCAGCGGCCAAACCCGCGCTGCTCGCCTGGAAAAATATCAAAAATATTAAACACCAAGGTAATGACATCACCATCGACTATGTACTGCCTCAACAGGGACAAACAGCATTAAGCAGTTATGAGTCTTTATTATTCTCACAAGACGAGCAGCAATTAATTGCTATTTATGAGAATCACCTTTTACAACTACCTAAACGAGGTCAGTTGGTTGCATTACTAGCCCCATTATTCGAGTTTGCCTATACCCGTAGTCAAACCTCCAAAGATCCCATCGCTGAAAACCGTGCGGCTTTATTGGCACTGGCAAAAACCTTTGGCGGAGATGAACTAACCACCATGCTTAGTCCCGCTTCCATTGCTAATTTTCAGGCCAATGCCAAGCCATACACCATTTATGGGCGACGCGATTTAGCCTTACACATGGCGCTATCAGCAGGACTCACACTGGTGGCAGACGAAGGACTGGC
>DMZE01000257.1:0-3108 GCA_003492055.1 Cellvibrionales bacterium | reverse complement strand
GCTTGGGATTTACTCGCCGACAAAGCCGGTGTCAGGCTGGCACAAAATGCAACGCGCTCGGCAAAGTCAGCAAGACAACTTCAAATAAACCTATCTAAGGCCACTCGAGATAATCATATACTGCCCGATCTTGGCGCTGAATTCTCTTATTCCAGTGATCGATTCTCGACTGAAGATATTGAAGAATTAACCCTATTAGTCGAATTATACTTAGAAGAAATCGATATTTTAAAGCCTTAACTTACCTCTGCTCACCCCTGCGGACAGCCTCCTTTCGCCTTAATAAGTGCTGTATAACATCCATACAACGCTCATCACTGCCAGCCTCCCTATAATTTATTTATAAACCATTGATTTTTATAAAAATAAAAAGTCAAAACAAGCTGGCAGAAGCGAATGAGCAATCTATACTTTGAATAATAAGCAAAAGTATTATTGCGCATAGCTATTGCGCAGCTCTATCAACCGACCCTGTTTGATAGAACATTATTCAAGGAATCTGCATGTCATTGTACGCTGACACAAAAATTCTCGTTATCAACCCGATACATACACTTCGGGAAGATATCTGTGCACAGCTGCAACGTGATGGTTTTACCAATATCACTGACGTATCAGATGGATTACAAGCCATTGAGCTATTAGGTGAAAACAACTACGACCTAGTTGTAACTGATATCGAAATTCACAATCTAGACGCATGGCGCTTAACGCGACTCATCCGCTCAGATATGCTGGCCTCTTCTGCCAATACAACGGTTATTGTTGTGTCATCGACTTACAGCGAACGTATTGCCGAAGCGACATCAAAAGAATTCGAAATCAATCGCTTTATCCCTTTATCGAATCTTAAGCAGCTAGGTGATATTGCTAAAGATTTAATGAAAGAAAATAATGCGCGCGTACCAAAGGCGCGAATCTTAGTGATTGAAGATTATCAAGATACCGCCGAGCTCGTTGAGCGCGTATTGAGTAAACGCTTTGACATTACGCATGTTGCCGATGGCGAAACAGGATTACAAACGTGGCTTGAAGGCCGACATGAAATAGTATTACTCGATTTAATGCTTCCCAAAATGTCTGGCGAAGCAGTGCTTCATGAGATTATTCGTCACAACCCGCATCAATCGGTTGTAATGATGACAGCACACGGCGATGCAAAAAAAGCTGGTGAGTTAATTATTGCTGGCGCTGTAGACTTTATTTCCAAACCTTTCCGCGCCGAACAATTACGTCACGTTTGCAGTATTGCAGCGCATCGTGAAGACTTTATTATTAGTAACGAACAATTTAAAGAAAAACAAAACGCTTTAACCGCCGAAAAAAGTCGCGCGCAAATTACATTAGAATCAATCGCTGATGGTGTTGTCACCACTAATGCGCTAGGTCATATCGACTATATTAATCCTGTTGCACAAAAAATATTAAACTGCAGCTTAGATGAAGTGCGCGACCAATCAATTAAAGATATATTTCATACTTATCATGAAATATCACGCATACCCACCGCTAATTTAGTTAAGCGTGCCATTGCAGAAAATAGCATCCTCTACTCTGCCGCAAAAAACGTTTTAAAAACGAAAGATAATACTGAGCGTTTAATTGAACAGCAGGCCGCGCCTATTCGCGATGTCATGGGAAAAGCGATTGGCGCCATTCTTATTTTTCGTGATCGCACTGAAGCAAAAAGAATTGAAAAACAGTTATCGTTTCATGCCAGTCATGACCCGCTAACAGGCCTACATAATCGTGAAATATTTGACCAAGAAGTTCGCCTCGCCATTCATGAAGTAGAGGGAAGTGATTCACAGCACGCCCTATGCCACCTATCACTCTCGCAATTCAATATGATTAACGAGACTTGCGGTCATCGTGCTGGCGATAAACTACTACAACAAGTGGCTGCCGTTCTTAAACAAAAAGTACGCGCACCTAGCGATGCCATTGCCCGTATTGGCGGTGATGAATTTGGCATTCTTTTAAGACACTGCCCTATGGATGCGGCGCAACGTATTTGCGAAGTGATTGCCGGTGAATTTACCGATCATAAATTTGAGCATAATGATAAAAGCTTTGATATTAATGTTGGTATTGGCATTGTATCGATTACCAACGAAACCGATAAACTGGCCGAATTAATTTCGGCGGCCAGTGCGGCCTGTAACAAGGCTAAAGAGCGCGGTAAAAACCGTGTTGCCAGTTATAGCGGCCAAGATGAAGAGCTTTATGAAAAACGTACAGAGGTATTACTCGCTACCGAATTAATGGATGCCATTAAAAGTAATCGCACCTGCCTTTTTCAACAGCGCATAATGAATGGCACCGAAGGCGGCAAAGACAGCTTTGAAATTTTATTACGTATACAAGATGAGAACGGCAATCTATTAGCACCCGGCCCTCACCTAAACGCTGCAGAGCGCTATAACCTCACACCTAACGTTGACCGCTGGGTAGTCAAAGAAACACTGCAATGGTTAGGCGAAAACCCAAATGTGATCGATCAAATCGACTATATGTCGGTGAATTTATCGGGCTTATCTATTTGCGAAGATAGCTTTACTGATTTTATTACCGGCTGTTTTAAAGACTCGAAAGTAAGTCCAGATAAAATTTGTTTTGAAATCACTGAGACAGCAGCAGTATCTAACTTTATTCGCGCCGGAGAGTTTATTAGCGCAATGAAAGATTTAGGCTGCAAGTTTGCACTGGATGATTTTGGTAGTGGCATGTCTTCATTTGCTTATTTGAAAAAATTACCTGTCGATATTTTGAAAATTGATGGTTTATTTATAAAAGATATTTTGCATGACCCAATTGATATGGCTATGGTGAAATCGATTAATGAAGTTGGCCATGTAATGGGGTTAAAGACTATTGCAGAGTATGTTGAAAACCAATCGATACTTGAAGTACTAAGAGTGTTAGAAGTTGATTCTTTTCAAGGTTATGAAATTGCCAAGCCGGCGCCCATCAATGAATTAATTAAAATGCATGAAGCTAAAAAAATTAGCTAGTCTTTTTTTAAATTTTTTTCTAATCTTCTTACAAAATACGAAACAATCAATATCAGAACTAAATACTCTAGTATTAAGAAAGTATAAATTTCTA
>DMZE01000113.1 GCA_003492055.1 Cellvibrionales bacterium | reverse complement strand
AGAGGGATTTTCTTAATCAATAAATCTAAAGCATAAAGGACTTCAGCACCCTCATGCATAGGGTTGATACGCTGATCACGATAAAGCTGCTCTACAGGATAATCATGAAAACAACCTACCTCAGACAATATCTTCATAGCCAAGTCATTTGTAATACACCCGTATTTTGATGGCCAAGACTGCACCACCGGTGCCAACAAATCCAAAAGCACCGCTGCACGTTGTCGCTCACATTCTGTATCGGCGGTTTTTTCATCTTCCTTTAGCGAGCTTGCATATAAGCAAAGTGCTAGCGCACCTTCAGAATAGCTTTTCTGGGTTAGTAGCATACGGCGCACATCAGCAGATTCAAACATCTTGACTGATTGTGAGAGCGGCATATTTTTTATCGATAATTGANNACTCATGTACATAACTGAGTGAATATTGATAACCCTGACAGGCCAGCGCTGCAGCACCGACACTCACCCGAATACAAGTATCACTCATTATTTGTGATATATAATGAAAACCTCGGTACGGCTTGCCGACCAAATAAGCCTCGGCACCCTCTTTAACACCAAAACTTAATTCGGTAGAAGCAGAATTACGGCATCCCATTTTGGGTAACAACGCCTCTAAAACAACTTCATTTAATTCGCCGAGACTGCCATCCTTATTTACCCGCACTTTGGGCACAATAAATAATGATATTCCATCGACACCCTCTGGCGCACCTTCAACACTTGCTAACACCATATGTACGATATTATCGGTAAGACAATGATCACCATTACTGATAAGCGTTTGAGGCCCCTTAATTCGGTAGCTCCCATCATTTTGAATCGTTGCGCTAAGCTTAATATCGTCCGGCTCAGCCCACTGACCCACTTCGGCCAAAGCAACAGTACCACTAAAGCGTCCATTCAGAAGAGAAGGTAAGAACAATGTTTTTTGCTCTTCACTACCAAAACGGTCAATTAAGTTAGCTGCAGATTCAGTTAACAGAGGGTAACTACTGGTCGCGATATTGGCTGCACTTAAATAGAATTTAGCCGCCATACAAATACTCGCAGGCAGCTGCATACCACCCTCATCAAATCCTTGCTCGGCACGGATAATACCTAACTCTGTAATGGCATCCCAAGCCTCTTTTGTCTCGCGAACATGGCGTATATGCTTACCGTCGAATACCGGCTCATAAGTATCAGACTTACGATAATGATTCGCTAAATACTTATCTGCAAGCTCTCGCGTGCTATTAAGTGCCGCATCAAATAATTCTTTTGAATGCCCGGCATAATGAAGCCGATTAAGTAATAACTCGGTATTCAGAAACTCATATAATAGGAAATCCATATCCCGTGAATTAAGAGTTTTATTCACCATAAATCATAATACTCCGTGAGTGATCCTCTTCTACAAGCACTTATTCTGAAATAAAATATTGCAATAACCCATGGCAAACGAGGACAAAATACTTAGCATTTGAGAAAAGGAATCGAGCAGATAATGTTTATCAACCTACTTATAACAAAGCCATTAGCTACTTATAAAAAAGCCATTAGCTACTTATTTAGGCATGGCCATCATAAGAAAGCCGGAAAAAGCCGGATTAGAGGGTGATAAACTACTGTCAACTTCGTCTTTAGCTGCACTAATAATGGCCCTATAACGCTGGTAAAAATCCCAACTAGGTCTTGGCTTATAAATAAGATCTTTGACATCAAAATGGTTAATGACATTTTTTGTGGTGGTAGGCTTAACAAACACTTCGGTAGTTGGCGCATAATAAGCAGGGATAATACTGATTAAACTCCATTTAGCCAGCTTCTCAGTATCTAACAATTCGATCATCGCCTCAAACCCTGCTTGCTGTTTTCCATGCAAGACTTGATTCAATGATTTCACTAAAAATGCTTTTTCTGAAGGGTCGAGTCGTTGAACAAAATCACGAAACTTAGGCTTTTCAAACATCGACACCATCGATGAACGACTCACCACTTTAATCATATTTTCTGCATAGCTATCAATATCTTTACTGGCCTTTTTAGTAAAGCTTTCTTGCGCAAAGGTAACCATTTTTGTGACGTTATGCTTTTTACCTATAGCCTGCATATCAGGATGTGAAAAGCCACCAGGAAAGCGCTGTAAAAACTCGACTTCAGCTAATTTTAGTTTTTTTAAATTAAGCATTTTTCCTTATCCGCTGTACTTCAGCTAGTAAAAAACTAAGGCAATGACAACCAAGTTAATAACAAACCGCCTGACAAGCCAATTAAAAACAAACCCCACAGCGTGCCTATATTAGTTTCATCACCAAATTTATCCGACAGTTTTAACGCTCTAGCAAATAAGGCATAACCAGAAAAAGCACCCAAAAATAACAAGCCAAAACCTACAGCAAGTACCACATAGTCAAAGCTGGACATCAGAAAACCCTCCATTTTATTCGAAGTCGACTTCTCGAACGCGTTTATTACTTCGACAAATTTCCACATGATGCCGCAATATTTCACGCAGCTCTTCCCCCTTCTCAATCGCATGAATAACCACTTCAGAATGCGATCGATCGGAAGTTTTTAGAATGATATTACCTAGTGAGAACATGCGTAATAAAATAGGTTCTTCTAACTGATAATCTTTTATTCGATACAACTCAAGCTCATCGGTTTTTTTATTCAAAACACCGTATCGCGTAATCAGACGCTGATTACTCAATTCATACTTGGTATTTTTAGTTTGTAACCAACGCCACAAAATTAGAAACAATGGAATAACTAACCAAAATAACAAGCCACAAATAATAAAATAAGCGAGATTACTTGCTTGTGAAGGCGTAGCCTCCCAGAGACTCTTCTCTTCAGACATAACGAGGATCCTTTTCTATTAAACAAAAAGTCGGTGAATAGATGCAATGAATTGTCTTAGATAAAAGAACGAAATCCCATGGCATTTTAGGCCTATGGACTTAGCATTATCGGACAGCAAACAGCCGCTTATACCTTTAGCAGCCCTTTAACTTAGAGATACAGGTGTTTCAGACCCTACTTACGCTATGAGAATCACTGATAAATTCTAGAATTCATTTGCTAAGCATATAGCGACTAAAGTGCCAGCTTCCGCTTAACATAGGCAAAGGCATCAATCGCTTTTTCTAAATCATCTCGCGTTAGTGCCGCAGACATTTGCGTACGAATGCGCGCCTTACCATTAGGGACAACGGGATAACAGAAAGCAACGACATAAATACCTTGAGCAAGCATAGCGTTGGCAAATTGCCCTGCCAACGCAGCATCATGCAACATAACAGGAACAATAGGATGCTCTCCAGGTAGCAGTTCAAAGCCCTCTCGAGCTAATCCTTCACGGAAAAAGGCGGTGTTTTCATTCAGCTGATCACGTAAATGATTAGATGATGTCACCAACTCTAATGCCTTAATAGCACCAGCTACCACAGGTGGAGCCACTGTGTTAGAAAACAAGTAAGGCCGTGAACGCTGACGTAACAGCTCGACAATTTCTTTACGCGCACTCGTATAGCCACCACTCGCACCACCTAAGGCTTTGCCTAATGTACCGGTGACAATATCTACTCGCTCCATACAGCCATGGTATTCATGTGTACCACGACCCCCCTCACCTACAAAGCCCGTTGCATGCGCATCATCAAAATGTACAAGTGCATTGTATTTATCGGCTAAATCACAAATGTCATCTAGGCGAGCAATATAGCCATCCATTGAAAACACGCCATCGGT
>DMZE01000277.1 GCA_003492055.1 Cellvibrionales bacterium | reverse complement strand
ATGGGCAGCCATAAAAGAATAGACTCCCGCGTCAACTGCACGTTTAAATGGAGGGAAATGATCTTGTTTTAGGCTGCGTAAAGATAAGTCCATAGGGGCAAGATTAAGACCGTTAACGGGCTCACCACCAGCCACAAAGTGCTTGGCATTAGCCAGTACTTTTTTATCACCAGTAAAGTCGCCTTGTTGCAAACCTTCAATCACAGCGACGCCCATCTCACTGACTAAGAAAGTATCTTCACCAAAGGTCTCACCAACTCTTCCCCATCGAGGATCACGGGCAATATCAATATTCGGCGTAAATGTCCATTGAGAACCCGTCGCTCGCATTTCAAGTGCAGTCTCAACACTGGACTGCCTGACTAAATCTAGGTTCCAGCTACTAGCCATAGTTAACGGTGAAGGATAGATGGTACTGCCATTAACCAAGCCATTGCCATGTATGGCATCGATACCAATAATGAGTGGAATACCTAAGCGACTTTCACTCGCGTATTGCTGTAATTGATTGGCTTCTTTTGGATCAACAACATGAAGAAACGAACCAATCTCACCTTTCTTTATTAGATCAGGCATTTTTGAAGAATGAAGGCTGGGGTAAACGCCGTGTGCATCACCCGATTGCATTTCTTTCAGTGTTAAATATTTTTCAGATTTTTTAATGTGCTCAATACCCACGTATTGACACATTTGACCTACCTTCTCAGTCAACGTCATACGTGACAGTAAATCATCGGTACGAACCTCAGCACTAAGACTAGGGTTTTTATAATCAACTAAGGGCGCAGCAACAACCACCATCGTTGTTGAAAAAAATGCTAAGCATGTTATGGAAATTTTATTCATTGCTTCAAATCCGTATATATCAATTAGTGAGAATCAGGTTGGTAACGTTTAAAAAATTTACTTTTGACTGTGCCGTTTTTACCCGCTCGACTCCAGCTGCCACTGTCTTGTGGTTTTTCAGCATTCACTGAGTCTAAGTACTGAGAAAGCTGCTCTGCTAATTTATCGGTAACAGCGGGTTCTATCTCTGATAAATCAGTCGACTCGCTAATGTCATTGGCGACATTAAATAACAAGCGTCGTTTAGAGACTGGGAAATCAATTAATTTATAATCGCCAAGCCGTATAGCTGAATGCGGTTCATTCATACCAACACGGTTATAATGCGGTAAATGGAATACTAAGCCTTCAAAAGGCCGCTGAACAACAGCCTCGGGATCATTTAATAATTCTCGAAAGCTACCACCATCAAGCAACTTAGGTAGGTTTTTTTTCGAGCCGGCTAAATCAGCAATTGTTGGCAATAAATCATAACTCACTACCGGCGTGTTGGTTTGGCTATTGGCTGCGATGCCTGGCCCTACCATGGCAAATGGCACGCGAATACCACCCTCAGTCAAGTCCCACTTACCTCTCAATAGCGGGCTATTTAGTCCCGCCTTATAGGGACGACCACGATTTAACTGCATAGGCAACACTGGCATACCGCCGTTATCTGCGGTAAAAATAATATAAGTATTATCAGCTAATCCTAATGCCTCATAAGCGGCTAATAGGGTTCCTATTGAATTATCGAGGTCTTCAATCATGGCTGCATAAGCTTGATTATTATGTAACTTACCCTTTTCTCGCTTGCCAACATTCGCGTATGAAGACTCGCTATACACAATATTAGAATGCACTGCATAATGTGACAGCTGCAAAAAGAACGGCTGATCTTTATCAACTGAATCACGCATAAATTCTATTGCACGGGCGGTAATAGAATGAACACGTTTGGGGTCATCTTCGGCATAACCGTCCCACTGACGTGAACGATCACCGTTATCAAAACCGGCCTCTTTGTTTTTCGTGTTGCCGTCATGTAGGTCATAGCCATAGCGCTCGGGATCAGCATCGATGTGCCACTTTCCGATATGCGCTGCACGATAACTTGGATCGATCGCTTTGAGCACTTGAGGTATCGCTATTTGATTATGATCCGCCCGATTTTTAC
Organism: Cellvibrionales bacterium; assembly: GCA_003492055.1. Taxonomy (GTDB): domain Bacteria; phylum Pseudomonadota; class Gammaproteobacteria; order Pseudomonadales; family UBA7434; genus UBA7434. The sequence continues at coordinate 6,250 of DMZE01000277.1, read as the reverse complement.
CTATTACGCGAGTGCGTTGCAGTCGCGCCGGTGTTTTACCAAACTGAATACTGTAGCGCGTCGGCGAACAAACGGGAGCAGCAGCATAACCATTACTAAATCGCATGCCCATATTTAGCAGCGCATCCATATTAGGTGTTTGATAGTAGTCACTTTTAGCTTCGGGACGAGTTTTATCCATCGGTGCAGAAAAACTGCTCCAACCATGGTCATCGGTCAACACTAAAATAAAATTTGGTGCTGCAAAAGTTGATTGACTCATTAAATAAAAAATACTTGATACTATAAAAAAGCGAAATTGAATAATCAAAATATAACTACCTTTAATAGAAAAAATAAAACTATAAAACTATTTCAGATTGATAACCCGCCCCAACTAAACTCGGTATAGACGCTAAGGGATTGCCAAAAAAGTCGACCGTAGGCACGGCACTTACATGACTAAAAATTCCTTTGCCTGCAGCAGGAAATAATGGATGCTGTATTGGTGTGAACGCAGTAGATGACTTTAACCAATCTACGTCTACCGCATAACTACTAGCATCAGCCGGCTCGCCATTAAAGGTAAGCTGAGTCACAAAAGGCTGGCTATCAAAGCGAATAAAACTAGGGGATATATTGCCTACAAAGGCGTTACCACGCATATCCAATGATTCGCCTTGCAGCCAAGAAATATTTAGCTTTTTAGCTAGCCGCGCACCAGCCTCAACCACAAATAAATTATTGTACAACTGCACCTGCTCACCATTAAACTCTACCTGGGGATCTGAACCTGAGGTGACTAGGTAGCTATTGTTATAAATAAATATCTCGCGAGACTGTATTCGCTTTGGAACTGAAAAATCACTAACAAAAATAGTTTTACCAGGGAAATTACTTTTTCCGCCTTCAGGACGCTCTACATTAGTTCGTCGCGTACCATCACCAGCGCTAATATTAAAGCGCCAAATAATATTTTTATTTTTACCCAATATCTCAGTGCCATAGCCTTCATTGTCATGACTAAAGTTGTATTGCACTAAAATATTTTCATTCGCATAATCGACATGCATACCCGCCGAGTCATTATGGCCTCGTGATCCATATGCACTATTATACTGCGCAACAATATGCTTACTGCGAAAAAACCACGCACCACTACCCCGATTAACCGATAGCGAGGGTTCAACCATTGCACCTGATCGTATAAACGTATTGCCCTCTAACAAACCTTGCCAAGTACCGTTCATTAACACACAGCTACCACCGATGTCTTCACAGCGATTATTAATGATGCGCACATTCACATCGTAATCAAGCTCGGTATTTTTTACGCCATCGACTCTGGAGGGACGGTGACGTAAAGCAATGCCAAACCTCGCCGTGTGGCGTATGAAGTTATCATGAATATAAATATCACGAGTGTTAACCGCTTGGCGTTTATTCTTTGCAGGTTTCGTTTCAAAGCGAATACCCGTCACTGACGTCTTATTGAATGAAGCTCTCGCCTTAATGGGATAAATTTCTTCTACCGTTAAATGATGGAAATTAAACCCAGATAATATTCGCTTACCCGTATTCTTGACCAAAATGCCATAAGCGTCCATGTCGGCAACATTCGCTTTAGTCTGTTTACGAAAATTGCGAATGGTTAAATGACTTATCTCGATATGATCTTGATTGATCACGAGAATAGCCGCTAATTCGGAACCACCTGAACCGGCAGAACCATCGATGATAGGTGTATCACCTTCTCCGTAAGCGGTAAAGTGAATAGGCTGACCGGCCATACCCGACTCATCAACCAATAATTGACCCGCAAATATATCACCAGCTTTAAAATAAACGGTGTCGCCAGCAAAAAATTTTGCCTCGTTCACGCGTGCCAATGTCGCCCACGGAGATGACATCGAGCGGCCATCGTTATTATCGTCGCCAAGCGATGCACTCACAAAATATTCGATACCTGCATAACTGAATGACACCATCAACAAAAATACTGTCGCAGTTGACAACAAGAATCTCATGACACGAGAAAAAATCATTTTTACCCCTTAAGGTTAACGCTTTATTTAAATGCGATTGCTAAAAGCGTCCGCGTATTCCTAAAGAAAAGCGTCGATCAGGATCACGCATCCTACCGATAGGACCTGTAGAGAAAATAGCTCGATGAATGACCGGCTCTTTAGTCAGATTAACCCCAGAAAAATTAAGCGAGAAGGTCTTATTGATTTTATAACTCATCGATGCATTTAACTGCCCTCTTGCAGCAGTGTATAAAGGAAGGCCGGCAGTGACCGTAGAAACCTCGGTCTGTAAAAACTCATCACGATAGGTATAACGTAGTCTGCCACTCAGTGGGAATCTTGGCTTATCATAGTACACCGTTAAATTATACGAATTTTCAGATAAACCCACAAAGTTAAGCGGAAAATCAGGTTCAAGACCTTCATCTGCCAGGTACCCTGGCGTACTAAAAGTCAGTCCTCGTTCACCTTTTTGATAAGCGTAATTAGCAATGATACCCAAACCATCAAAAGGTTGTGGTAAGCCTATAAAGCTATGTTGTAAGGCAATTTCAAAGCCCTCAATCGTGCCCCCCGGCAGATTGGTTGGCGTAACTGCCGTAACTAAACCACCATCTATACCACCGACACTGCATGACGTCGCCTCTCCAGATGAGCTCGCGTTAACATTACATATACCCCTAGGCGTTGATACTTTACCGATAACGCTGTCAAGGTCTTTATAAAAATAACCGAGACTGAATACACTACCCTTGCGGAAATAATATTCAAAAGTTAAATCATATTGCTGAGCAGTTGTCGGCTTTAAGGATGGATTACCGACGTTAACAGGACTATTATCAAGCGGATATACAGCTGTAGGTGATAGCTGAGAGAAATTGGGACGGCGTAAAATTTCAGCATAACCTAAACGAATTTGCATTTTTTCTATTGGCGAAATAACCAAACTCGCACTGGGCAAAATATTGGTATAGCTTTGGCTTTCATCAATACTGCTAAGTCCATTATTAAAAAAGCTTTCAATTGTTTCGCTTGAAAAACCTGCAGCCGTTAAATCCGCAACTGTCTGACTAGATACACTCCCGGACTGAGAATATTCCTCGAGCAAATCGGTATAGTCAAAACCCTGTGCATCTAAACTGCTAGTCATCTCAGCTGTTGTCAACGATTTCTTACCCGACGCGACTTGATCGGTTGTAATAACCCGCACGCCAACATTACCTCTGACCGGAATATCAAACACATCAACAAAAAAATCGGCTTTAATATACGCAGCAGCGGTATCTTCCTCGACCTCAAAACTTTGAAGCGGATCTAAGTCTGCTTCAAGCGATAGAAATTCTCTAACGGCCTCTCTTTGATTAAAAATCACCTCTGAACTAGCCGTCACGAACTCATCTAAATACAAACCGCCGCCCGCGTTGCTAAATAGATCTCCTTCAGTTTCAACCATAAACCCCGGGAATGCCTCCTCAAGTTGCAATGCAGTAATTCCAGGATATTGACTCGTTTGGGCTGAGCTACGCTGCTTCGAATTGGATCGTTGACTAGTCCTAACCCCAACTGATAAACCTGACAAAAATTTATGATCAAAATCCCATTTAGCGTCTATTTTCTGGGCATACAAATCATTATCAAAGAAGCCTTCGAGATCTTTGGCTAAAAACAGGGCATAGTTTTTTGGATCTAACAGGGCAGATTGATCAAACGTAAAAAATGTAGTAGTGCCAGCCACAAAGGAGCTAGACCTACCGACAGCATCTTCTAAGGGGCCATATTGAAGATAATCACCCCTAGTATCATAAAACATTGGCATTCTTATTTTGCCATTACCTGTTAGGAACCTGAGATGCTCAGGATTATTGTATTGAAAGATGGTTTGAAAAGACGGTGACGAAGTTTTTGAACTAGCGCCACTGAGTTCAAATTTTACCTCTACGTTATCGCCCAACCACTCACCACCCAAAGCAAATACATGCGATTTCGTATCACGAGTACCGGAAACATTCTTTGTTTTTATCTGGACGCCATCATTAGTTGGTTTAGAGTCATAGTCAGCTGCCACATCTGCTCGACAATTACGAATTCCTCCGCCCATCATCCCTGAGGTCATTATGCCGATATCCAGACCTTCCACATTGATCACATCAAAGGTTGCTTGAGGCATGACAGGAATGCCATCAAGCACAACAGGGTTAATACTATCGGTTTCACGATCGGTATTTAAGTTTGTACACCTGTCAGATATATCTGCCGGCTGAGTGATAGCCATTTGTCCGCGGCCGCGCTTACTGAAATCAGAGTATGACCCTTCAACAAAGAATTTTAGCCCTGGTGCTGCTCTCCACTCTAAAGAACCGGATAGAGCAGTATTTTCTCGCTCTTCATTATTCGAACTTATTTCGGAATAACCGGGATAATAATAAGGGTCGGGATCATTATTCCCATCTGGAAGCAAGTAAGTGCTGTTAATGTATTTATCAACAACTTTTCTAACCGAAGGGCTGACACGAATACTGTCTTGTCGGATCGATTTATCGATATGCGAAACCGTTAAAATAGCACCAATCTCGCCTATGCCCGTACTGAACTTATCACCAACTGTGAAAGAGAAATTTCTATTCCAATCTTCAGCATTCTGAGCATATTCTGATTTTAGACTAATCACCTTGAGTGGTTTTTTTAAACTTAAGCCTCGATAAGTCTTAACATTAATCGTACCACCAAGCGACCCCTCGACCATGTCGGCAGAAGGGACCTTTACCACATGCAGCGATTTAACCAAGGCCGCAGGCAAATCAGAAAAACTGATACCTCCACGACTATCGCCACTAGGCGTTGTGCCTCGGCCATTCATTTCAACTCTATTTTGATCACTGCCTCGAATGGATACTCCATCACCTATACCGGCATCACGGGTTATCTGAACACCCGGAATATTTTCTAAAACCTCAGCAACATTTTCATCAGGTAGCTTACCAATGTCATCAGCATTAATAATCTCTGTTAAATTAACCTTGTCGCGTTTCTCGGCAAGCGCCGACTCTAAACTTTTACGGATACTATAAACAACAACCTCTTCGATGGCTGAGTCTTCATTGCTATTTTGAGCATGGCCATTAAGACTACACAGGGTTATCACGACCACAAGGCATTTTGACAAACCGTTAGAATTTACAGTGTTGATGTTCATTTACTTCTCCGTTAAAAAATACACACACATAGGTATCTGCTACCTAGGGTCCCCTCGGCAACGACAATGTGTTTTCCGCAATATTATAAGCATTATGACAGCGCTGTCACGAATTCTAGCATGGTTAAAGTTATTATCAAAGAAATAGTTTAACTCACAAACGACCTAATAGAAGTCGATGCAATTAATGATCAGGCGTGAGAATTATCGGCATTGAATATGAGTAAAAAAAACAGAGACATTAAATGAAATGGGCTACAAGGATTGAATCGCGGTTAATCTGTCTTATTATTGACTGGTCCAGTTGAACCTCTAAGAATGAGCTCAGACTTTAATGTCTCTGCCTCGAAGGGTTGAGTATGTTTTTTTAATTGCCGAATGAGTAACTCGCCCGCATGGCTTGCTAACCGCTCCAATGGGTGACGGATCGTCGTTAATCCCGGCGACATATAACCTGCCACTGGCGTATCATCAAAGCCACACAATGATAGCTCATGAGGTATTGATATACGTAATTGCAAAGCCGCCTTCATCACTCCTGCGGCCATATAATCATTACTGGCAAAAATAGCCGTAGGTGGATTCTCATGACGAAGTAACTCCTGCGCCGCCACTACACCGGAACCAAACGTGAAGTTGCCCTCCACAACAAGGCTCTCATCATAGCTAATATTGTTTTTCTCCAAGGCTTGCTGGTAACCCAACAACCGCATTTCACTCCCACTTCTTTTTCGCACGCCTGTAATGAAACCTATGCGCCGGTGACCAAAATCTATTAAAGACTGAATAGCCTGTTGAGTAATCACAGAATCGTCAACCGACACAGATAATTCTGACTGTGAATTATCTAAGGGTGAAATCAACACATATGGCGTACCGCTACTGACAAGAAAGTCTAACAATTCTTGATTCTCTGTCATCGGTGGCGTTAAAATCAATCCATCCATCCGTGAACTATCTAATAACTCACGAAGCCTTTGTATTAACTCTGGCGAATCATTTTCACAAGGGTGTATAACCAAACCATGGCCAAACGTATGGCATACACCCA
>DMZE01000237.1 GCA_003492055.1 Cellvibrionales bacterium | reverse complement strand
TCTTATGCTGTTTCTCGTCAACTCAATGCGATAGGTGTTGAATTAGAGCCAGCATTTCAACGTGTTTTTGCCATCGCTAAAAAAGTCCGCAGTGATACTGCCATTGGTGAGAATCCTGTGTCAGTGGCGTTTGCTGCCGTGACTTTGGCACAGCGTATTTTCGCTGATCTCTCGTCGGTTGCTGTTTTGTTAGTGGGGGCGGGCGATACGATTGAGCTTGTTGCTCAGCATTTAATGAACTCTGGCGCAAAAAACGTCGTGGTTGCGAACCGTACATTGGATCGCGCACAGACGTTGGCAGGGCGACTTAATGCTAAGGCGATTATGTTATCGGAAGTGCCTGAAGCGCTAAGTGATTTTGATATTGTAATTAGCTCAACAGCCAGTCAGTTACCGGTATTAGGTAAAGGGGCAGTAGAGGCGGCGTTAAAATCGCGCAAGCGCCGACCTATTTTTATGGTGGATATTGCTGTGCCGCGTGATATTGAACCACAAGTCGCCGACTTACCCGATGTGTATTTGTATACCGTCGATGATTTGCGTGACATCATTGATCATAATGTTCGCTTGCGTGTTGCTGAAGCCGATAAGGCGACAGAAATTATTGATGCGGGTGTTAATGAGTTTGTGCTTTGGCGACGTAGCCGCGGTGCAACCGATTTAGTGGTGTCGTACCGAAATAATATAGAAGCCTTGCGCGATGAAGAATTAGAGCGTGCGTTGCAGTTGCTCCAAGCGGGTAAGTCAGCCGAAGATGCATTAACTTCGCTAGCCCGAGCGTTAACTCAAAAAATTATGCATCAGCCAACCGTTGAAATGCGCAGCGCTGCCGGTGTTAATAATAAAGCGTTGTTGGAATCGGCAAAAAAACTGTTTGGTTTAGAGGGTGTGCCCTCTCAATCTGATGACCCTAAAAGTAATAGTAAAGCATAAAATGATTGACGGTGTTTTTCGCGATACAGATAAGTGAGCCGTTAATAAACTTGCCTAAGAGATAGCCATAAATGAAAGACAGTTTGTTAATGAAGTTAGATGTAATCAGTGAGCGCTATGACGAGCTGGCTGCATTGCTAAGTGATCAAGAAACTATTGCCGATCAAAAAAAGTTTCGGGCCTTCTCGCAAGAATATGCAGAGATTGAGCCGGTTGTTAAATGCTTCCAAGATTATCGCAATGCTCTGGAAGAATTGGCAGAAGCAGAAAGCCTGCTTAAAGATGACGACCCTGAAATGCGGCAAATGGCATCAGAAGATTTGGCCAGCAGTAAAAAAAGTATTGAAACCTTTGAAGCTGAATTGCAGCGGTTGTTATTGCCGCGCGATCCTAATGATAAAAATAACGTTTTTCTTGAGGTGCGAGCGGGTACCGGTGGAGATGAAGCGGCTATTTTTGCAGGTGATTTATTTCGTATGTATTCTCGCTATGCAGAAACGCGTGGTTGGTCTATTGAAATATTGAATGAGCGCCAAGGTGAGCATGGCGGTTATAAAGAAGTGATATCGCGCGTAAGTGGCAAGGATGTTTACGGTCATCTTAAATTTGAATCGGGCGCGCATCGTGTTCAGCGCGTGCCTGAAACAGAATCGCAGGGTAGAGTGCATACTTCTGCCTGTACTGTTGCTGTTATGCCTGAGGCCGATGCAGTAGAAGAGATTGACATTAACAAAGCCGATTTACGCATTGATACCTTTAGAGCATCGGGCGCAGGTGGTCAGCACGTTAACAAAACCGATTCGGCCATTCGAATTACGCATTTACCCTCGGGCATGGTGATTGAATGTCAGGATGAGCGTTCACAGCATAAAAATAAAGCGCGTGCATTGTCATTGTTGCAAGCGCGATTAATGGATTTTGCTCGCAATGAAGCCTCGCAAGCACAAGCCAGTGAACGTCGCAATTTAGTGGGCAGTGGTGATCGTTCTGAGCGCATCAGAACGTATAATTTTCCGCAGGGCCGTTTAACCGATCATCGAATTAATCTGACCTTGTACAAGTTAAATGAAATTATTGAAGGTCAGCTCGGTGAAGTTGTACAGCCGTTAATTAATGAATATCAGGCCGATTTATTATCTGAGCTTGGTGATGATTAATTATATAAACGCTAGCGATGAAATAGTTAGTGAACACTGTTCATTTTTTTTATTATGAATTATTAGTCGCTATGTCTATTCGTCTCGATCAGCTTGTTCGTAACAGTGCCGAAGCGATTGCCTCTGCACAACACAGTGACAGTGCTCGCCTTGATGCTGAGTTGCTCGTGTTACAGGTGTTAAAAAAACCTCGCAGTTTTTTATATTCTCATCCTGAATGTCTTATTGATGCTGATCAGTTAGCTGCTATTAATCAGTTACTGCAACGTCGTTGTGAAGGAATCCCTGTCGCCTATTTATTAGGTCAAAAAGAATTTTGGTCATTAATGTTAGCGGTTGATGAACGAGTGTTAATTCCTCGTCCCGAAACGGAAGCCATTATCGACTATGTTTTGCAGTTGGCTTTGCCTGAGCAGGCCAGTGTCATTGATTTGGGCACGGGCAGCGGTGCGATTGCGTTAGCGTTGGCGTCAGAGAAGCCGAATTATTTTATAGTGGCTAGTGATTACTCTGAAGGCGCACTTGCGGTAGCAAAGCAAAATGCTCAGCAGTTGGCGGCTAATGGTGTTTGTCATGAAGTGCCATTATTGCGTGGTGATTGGTTGTCGGCACTGGGAAAAAATACGTTTGATTTAGTGGTTTCTAACCCGCCGTATATCGATGCACAAGATCCGCATTTGCAACAAGGTGATGTACGTTTTGAGCCGCTGAGTGCATTAGTCAGTAAGGATTTTGGCTATGATGATATTCAAATAATTAGTCGGCAGGCAAAAGATTGTTTGAAAAGTGGTGGTCATTTAATTATTGAACATGGCTATGATCAACGCGAAGCCATTATAAAAATGATAGAGGCCGAAGGCTATCGTAGCGTGATTGATCACGATGATTTAAATGCCATGCCACGATTTGTGACAGCGATAAAAGCTTAAACGGTTGCGGGTTTGTTAGCGTTTGCTGTGTCGATGACTGCAGATGCTTCAAGAAAACGATCAATAGTGGCGAGAAGTTCAGCCAAATTAAAGGGCGCGGTAAAAACTGCATTCGCGCCGCATTTGGATGCCATTAATGTAATATTTTCAGCCGACATATCGATAGCCGCTAATTCTTTTTTACACATAATAGCAATAATATGTAAGCCTCTATGACGCGCGCGAAGTTCTTCAATAAATGATAGTCCATCCATATCTTCAAGAATTAAATCAATTAAAGCTATTTTAGCGACATCAGTATTTTTAGAGCCGTCAGTTTGTGGCTGGCCATCAATAATAGTAAGACCTTCACTCGCCGTGTTTGCGGTGAGTAATTGGTAGCGCTGGGCATCTATTGATGAATGTAATACGTCTTGTAGGTTTTGATTGCTAGTGACAAGCGTCAGTAGCGGAAGGTGTTTGGCGTTCTTAATAGACGATGATTTTTTCATAGATTGACTGTAAGACCGGCTTCATAAAGCACTCTACTCTTGGGAAGAGTATTTTATGAGAAAAATGCTTTTTCTACAAGTTAGAAAGGCTAGTAACGTCTTTATTGGTCAGATGATTGCGGTTGTTGTTATCATCATCATTGCCAGTTTTTCCAGCCATCTGCTTAAATAGTAGCTTAAGCGTGATGGTTTCTTGATCATATTCAATCAAAACGTGTCCGTCGTTATCGTGCGCCATTACAATAATATTATTACTTTTTTGTTTTGATTCAGATGCTTGGCTTTTGATTTTTGTGGCGGCGGCAACCATTTTTTTCACATCGTCGGCATTAAGGCTGCCGCTAGTCGTTTTAACTTCTAAGGCAATATAATCGCCACTGAGTGCTTCATTACAAGCAGTGCATGTTTGGTCTTGGTACTGCTGATTTTTCAAAGACAGCAAAATGTTATTGCGATCTGCGTTATTTTTTTGGTCGGTCGCACTGTCTCTTGCGCTAATTAATAGTTGCATCACAATACGTTGAAAACGTACGGGTGAAACGAGCGCTTTACCATAGGCGCTTTCTAGATCGGTTTGAAAATTTATTGACGTAGGCAATGTGGGTTTGAGCATATGAACAATATCTCTAACCAGTGGCTTAAGTTCAATGCTTTGTTTGTCGCTGTTATCATCGCTTTGACTGGATGCTTCAATAATAAGATCTCTTGCACGTTCGCTGGCATTAGCCACTTGGTTTAGATACTCAATAACACGATTTTCTCGACCGGGAGCCTTTTGTGAAATCGCTATTTCGGTATAGCTCACAATATTTTTAATAATGGCTTTGGCGTCTTGCCCAATGGCGCCGCTAGGCTCTGCCATTGTTGCCGTTAAAGTCTCATCTTCGATATTCGTATGGCTTGTAGGCGTTGGCGCGGCTAACGATTCGGGCGCTTGAATGTCATCCGAGACAAACCCAAAAGCGGCAACTGATTCAACTTTATTGCTTGAGTGGCCTTTGAGTGCAAATTTATGCCACTGTATAGCAATGGCTTTGCCGTTGATGGTGTCGCTTTGAATAAAGCTAGCGTCGCCGCCTTGTTCTGCGAGTGTACGATCTTGCTGAGTAATTTGCGCTAAAGTGTTGCCGCTAAAAATATCTTGATCATTACGGCCAGCGACCACTTCGGCGCGCACATTAAAGGTTTCGCAAAAAGTACGATTAACGCGTTGGTAGCGTCCATCGGCATCTTTTTGACAAAAGATAACCGGAGCATCATTTAAGGTGTCGGTGAGCGTGTCATGATTTTTAAGTAATTCTTGATACGCTTGTCGACCGGCAGTTGCATCAAAAGCGGTCCAAACCACTTGGCGAGAAATACCTAAATCGCCACGCATTTTAGTAATAAACGTATCAAACCAGCGCGCGCCATTAAGGCTAGAGTAAGCAATGGTTTGTTGATGCGCTTTACCGGTATTCAATGTTTTGTTAATTGACTCAACATAATTATCGAGTGAGTCGATACCGAAAACGTCTTTTAAGGTTTGCCCTACATGCGCTTCAGGAAAATAATGCGTGCTTGAACGATCGCTATTAATGACTCTGACGATGTAGCCATTTTGATCTAGCACCATGCACATCATCGGCAAAGATTCAGCGATGTTCATCCAAACTTTGTCGACCATGGGGGTACTGGCAATATCATCTAAATTATCAAAGCCGGCATAAGGTGTATGCACTCCTGAAACTGATGCAATAATATTGGTGCCAATTAATATTTGCGCGTTGATACCAACAACTCGGCCTTGGCCATTTTCTTTGATTTGAATTTCGGTAATATCCGCCGGATAAACGATGCCGGTTTTAGATTTAACGGTACAGCTAATAGATTTAGGTACTGCTAAAAATTCACTGGCGCGCTCCAGCATATGGTTAAAACTTTTTGCCCCTTCGGCATCCAGTAATTGTAGCCACTCTTCAATTGTGACAATCGCATCGGCTTCATCCATTAAAATGCTATTGTCATTTTGGCTTAAATGAATGCGACGATTTTCAAGATCAATGCTGAGTAGATGCACTAATTGCGATTGCGGCTGAAGAGGCTCATCGTAAGAGCTCTCAACAGCTGTACTCTGTGAAGCGGCTTGGCTCACCGTTGTCTCTCGCTCAATAATGGGTGCGGCAGGCGCAGATATTGGTGGCGTAGGAATAGACATAGACGGAGCAGAGGGAGCGTGTGTAAAGTGCTGGCTTGGCTTCGTAGTCACAGCTGCTTTCGGTGCCAAGCTCTTTACGTTAATGAGTTGTAAAATTCTTTTTAGTGATAACTCAGAGCTGAGAATAAAATCGTCTACTCCGGTTTTAACCGATGCGGCAATATGGCTAAGATCATCGGCTAAAAAGTCTTCATCTAACAACACGATAATAGCGGGTAGTCGTTTATCGGTTCTGGCTTGCGCTAAATCGCTTACAGTATGGCTATAAGGGCGTTGGCCAAACTCACGATCAAGCAAAATAAGATCGGCATCATAAAGCTGGCTAGCATTAAAATAAGCGCTGGAAACGACATTAATATCAAAGCGAACCTGCTTGCTCATGGCTAGCAAGTGTTTGATCAGTGAAATGGTATTGGCATCATCGGACAGCACAGCAATGGCGAGAGAAGGGTTCAGGCCCTCTGTGTTTGCTTGTATTGCTCTTGATTCCAATTCCATTATTGAATATTACCTGTTAATGATCGCTTTATGGGTTGTAAGCCATTGTATTTAATGTATTTTTATTATTTTTTGTTGCTAAGCTATTAAATACTTATACGGTGCAATGCACTAAAAGAGCTGTTTTTCAGTGCTTGGCGACCTGTTTTCTTTTACTGTTGTTGAGACTTAGCGCTTACTTCGGCTATGCACTCGTTCACAATTCGTTATTCTAGCTTTTTTGTATGGTATTTGACCAGCCCGATACGGTTAATTAAGTTAAACCAAGGCGAATAATTGTTTTTTTAAGCCAATAAACGCTTTTTGGTGTGCTTAATCTCCCAAATTGGCGCAACTTTGCTATTGTGCGTTTGTCTCAAGACCGTTCATAAACGGCAAAACAACACTCATGATAGCGACAGATAAGGTTAAATGACTATGCGTGCATTCGATGCTTTGGTAGAAAAATTTAGCGGTTTTGATGGGCTCCCTTTACTGTTAATACGGGTGTTTTTAGCCCCTATTATGATTTATGCCGGTTATGGGAAGCTTCAGTTAGGTGCCGATGTCGGCTTTTTCGAGCAGTTTTTAGCTGATCCCAATGTGGTTGCCTGGTTTGGCAATCCTGATTGGGGTTTAGGTTTACCTATGCCATCGGTATTGGCTTTTCTTGCTGCTTGGACAGAGTTATTGGGCGGTTGGTTGCTGTTATTCGGTTTATGGACACGATTAGTCAGTTTACCGCTTATGTTTACCATGGCTGTTGCTGCAGGTACGGCCCACTGGGATAACGGTTGGCATACTTTTCCTGAAGCGAAGCTCACCGTGCCATGGGAATGGCGTATGGATTTAATCGAAGAGGGTAATCAACGCAAAACAGCGGCAATTGAGCTGTTAAAGCAGCATGGCAATTATGGCTGGTTAACCGAGGCAGGCAGTATCACCGTATTAAAAGGCGGTATCGAATTTGCGGCAACTTACTTTGTTATGTTGATGGTCTTGTTTTTTTACGGTGGCGGTCGCTATTTTAGTCTGGATTATTGGCTGGCTCTGCGATATCGAGATAACGTGCTTTCCTAATAGCTAAAAAGAGAGAAATCATTTAATAAAGCCCCGTTATCGGGGCTTTATGCTATCTAACGTCTGTATTTTGTCGGCTTTTTGGATTATTTTTGGGCAAACGAGAAATATCGCATACAATGCGCACCATTCAAGCTGTCAGTTCGGTGTTGCTGCTTCTGGCTATATTTTTTAAAGGGACTGTGTCCCGCCGAGGTGGTTAATTTTGTTTAGTAAGTTGTTTGGCTCAAAGAGTAGTGCTAAAAAATCTGCGCCTGCGAAAGCAGCATCGGATTCACCCTCGCGCAAGCCGTCCCAAAAAGCATCCGCTAATAAGTCAGCTTCGAGTAAAAAACCTAAACCGCCTCGCGCAAAAAAAGCCCCTAAGCCAGCTTGGTCATTAGATCAATTTCCTGTTGCTGAAAAAGAAGGTTTTACGCGTTTTCACGATTTAGATTTACCTTTGTCTATGATGCAAGCCATTGCAGATTTAGGTTTTGAGTATTGTTCGCCGATTCAGGCGGCGATATTGCCGCATACATTAGATGGCTTAGATGCCGTTGGTAAAGCGCAAACAGGTACAGGTAAAACAGCCGCATTTTTAATTACTGCTATCTGCGATTTGCTTGCTCACCCAAGTGATGATGAGCGCTATACCGGCGAGCCTCGCGTAGTGGTGATTGCGCCTACACGCGAACTCGTTATGCAAATTGCGAAAGACGCTGAAGATCTAACCAAGCATGCGGGTCTTCATGTTGAAATGTTAATTGGCGGAATGGATTACGCGGCTCAATTAAAGCGTGTGCAACGTAAGGTGGTTGATATTGTCGTGGCGACACCGGGCCGGTTAATCGACTTTATGACACGCGGTGATTTGCGTCTTGATATGGTTGAGATTATGGTCATTGATGAAGCTGATCGTATGTTGGATATGGGCTTTATTCCACAAGTCCGCAGAATTGTTCGCGCTTGTCCGCCAAAAGATCAACGCCAAACATTATTGTTTAGTGCAACCTTTACTGAGGACGTTATTCGCTTAACCGAACAGTGGACCATTGATCCTGTGCGTATTGAAATGGAGCCTGATCGAGTGGCTTCTGATTCCGTTGACCAGAAAGTCTATATGGTCGGCTCTAAAGATAAATTTCAAGTATTAAAAAATATTCTTAAGTCTGATGAAGTCACCAGTGCCATTGTTTTTGCGAATCGTCGTGATCAAACCCGCTGGCTTTATGATCGCTTAAGTAAGTCGTCCATTACTTGTGGCATGTTGTCGGGTGAAGTGGCACAGCAAAAAAGAACCAGTACGTTAAAGCGTTTTAAAGACGGCAATATCAAAGTATTGGTGGCTACTGATGTAGCGGGCAGGGGTATTCATGTTAATGGTATTAGCCATGTTATTAACTATAACTTGCCAGAAGACCCTGAAGATTATGTTCACCGTATTGGACGGACAGGTCGTGCAGGCGAAACAGGCACATCGATTAGTCTTGCCTGTGAAGACGATGCGTTTATGTTGTTAGATATAGAAGCATTGCTGGGCGAAAAAATTGCTTGTGAACAGCCACCTTTAGAATTTATGGATTAGTCTCGCTGAGTTTTCAAACCAGTTTTTAACGTTTCGACTCACTCTTTAGTCGCTCTAAATAAAACACCGTTCCACCACAAACCGCTGCGGGTATTGCAATAATATTAAGCAGCGGAATCATTGTCGATAACATTGTGGCGGCACCAAAACCCAGCGCGGTTGCTCTATCGCTTTTTAAATCTTGTTTCAAAACCTTAAAGCCTATTTGATGGTTGTCATAGCTGTAATCTGCGTATTGGATGGCCAGCATCCACGCGCCAAAAATAAACCAAATAAAAGGCATAAACGGTGCTAATAGCGGAATGAGTAGGGATAGTAAGGATAAAATAAGTAACGGTATTAGCCAGAAAAAATAGTGCAGTAATTTTTTAATTTCGCGCATTAAGGCGCTGGGTATTAGCGTCAATATGGCGAGTACACCAGTATTGCTATCGGTGGCTTCTCCGGTAATCACTTTTTCTGTTTGCTCGGCTAATAAGCCATAAAAAGGTGAGCCGATTAAGGTTGCGGCAAAGGTAAACCCGTAAGCGACAATCAATAAAATTATGCCAATAAATAAAGGCCAGAGTAGCCATTTAATAAAGCTGAGCCATGCGGGTATTCGATCTAATAATCCATTTAGCCAAAGTTCAAAGTTAGCGTATAAGAAAGCAATGCTAAAGTAGAAAAGAGCGATATTGAGTAATAGCGGGATAATAACAAAGGGCAAAATGCGCGGCTGTTTCAGCAGCCGAAACCCCTGTAATAAATAGCTTGCGCCGTTACTGAAATGGTTGATCATATGGGTTTTAGTGATTTTCGTTAAACCAAAGTGGCGATGGATTAAGATTTAAAATGAATATAGCTAAGTTTGATTAAGAAAGCTATTTCACCTGTTAGCACGTCAACTCAATAGTGGCTTTAACTTTCAGCGGGTTTTTCTGTCGGTTTTTCTAACGGAGGTAGAGGCCAGCCGCCAAGTGATTTCCAGCGATTGACAATATAGCAAAACAGCTCGGCTGTTTTTTGTGTGTCATAGCTGGCGCTATGCGCATCTTCGTTATCAAAGGCAATGCCCGCATGGTAGCAAGCTTTGGCTAAAACCGTTTGGCCAAGTGCAAGACCAGAAAGTCCGGCAGTGTCAAAACTAGAGAATGGATGAAAAGGGCTGCGTTTTATATCACAGCGCAGCAGTGCGGCATTTAAAAAGCCCTGATCAAAAGCAGCATTGTGGGCGACCATAATGGCTCGTTTGCAAGAAACCAATTTTAACTCTGCACGCACATGTTTAAATAAATCGCCTAAAACCACGTCTTCATTTTGCGAAGGTCGTAGTGGGTGGTCTGGATTAATACCTGTAAATTCAAGCGCAGCAGGATCTATATTGGCACCTTCAAACGGTCGAACATGGTAGCTGTAGGTTTCGCCGCAATAAATGTTACCTTGCTCATCCATTTTAATAATAGTGGCAGCAATTTCTAGCATCGCATCGGTAGCCGCATTAAAGCCACCGGTTTCTATATCAATAACAACGGGTAAGTAGCCGCGAAATCGGTTTTCCATTAAATGCTCGATAGGCTGTTCTTCTGGATTATCTGAGACATTACTTACATCGGTCATTTCATTACTCATTTATTCACTAATCGCCATAAAATATCTTGTCCTGCACGCAGCGGAATTAGTTGATCGTCTGCCATGGGTAATTGAGACGGCACTTGCCAGCTCGTTTTTTCTAAAGTAATTGTGCCGGCATTACGAGGTAGCTTATAAAAATCAGCACCATAGAAACTGGCAAAGCCTTCAAGTTTATCTAATGCATTCATGCCATCAAATGCTTCGGCATATAATTCAATAGCCGCATGAGCGGTATAAGCCCCAGCACAGCCACAATCGCTTTCTTTATTCTGTTGTGAATGCGGTGCTGAATCAGTACCAAGAAAGAATTTTGGATTACCGCTTGT
>DMZE01000070.1 GCA_003492055.1 Cellvibrionales bacterium | reverse complement strand
ATATGTCATCAATGTGTTATCAATACAGTGTTATCAATATAACATAGCTACCATAACCGAAATAGCCATGATAACGAGAAGCGTTAGCATGGCTAAAAAGGAAGTTATAAAGTTAAAACTGCGTATTAAACAACCGCACCCAGTTTAAATATGGGTAGGTACATGGCAATCATCAAGCCGCCAATTAATATACCCAATACCGACATAATGATTGGTTCAAGCAGTGATGTTAGGCTGTCGACGGAGTTATCGACTTCGGCCTCATAGTGAACGGCGACTTTATCGAGCATATCATCTAAGGCGCCGGATTCTTCACCAATAGCCACCATTTGCATTAGCATACTGGGAAAGCGCCCGGTATTACGAATGGCTTGGTTAAGTTGTAAGCCGGCCGTGACTTCATCGCGAATATTCTTAATGGCCTTGGCATAAACGGCATTGCCGGCAGCACCGGCTACGGAATCCAGTGAATCAACTAACGGTACACCAGCGGCAAAAGTGGTAGAGAGTGTGCGTGAAAATCGAGCGACAACGGCTTGATTAATAATAGGACCAATAATCGGCATTTTGAGCATCACGCTATCTAGGCCATCGGCAAACTTTTTAGAGCGCATTTTGGCTTCTTTAAAGCCAATAAAAACTGCAATCATAATACCTAATACAATATACCAATTGGCTTGCGCAAACTCAGAGAGGCCCACAACAAATAAAGTAAACGCGGGTAGGTCGGCACCAAAGCTACTAAAGGTAGAGGCAAATTGCGGCACCACTTTTACTAATAAAATACCGGTGACCACAATTGATACCACAATAACGGCAATAGGGTAGGTCATGGCTTTTTTGATTTTCGCTTTTAGGGCTTCGGTCTTTTCTTTGTAAGTGGCCACACGGTCTAGCATGGTTTCTAATGCACCCGATTGCTCACCTGAGTTAACCAAATTACAAAACAACTCATCGAATTGACGAGGATGCTTAGCCAATGAATTCGCTAAGCCTGAACCTGAAGCAACATCATTTTTAATTGTGAATACCAGTAATTTCATAGTTGGGTTATCCAAACCCTCGGCCACAATATCAAACGCTTGTACTAGCGGCACACCGGCTTTCATCATAGTGGCGAGTTGCCGTGTAAAAATTGAAATATCGGCAGGGGTAATGGGCTTTTTACGCGGGCTAAATAATGATTTTGGTTTGCGCTTAACCGTTTTAATTGCAATACCTTGCTTGCGTAGCTGTGCTTTAGCCATTGCCTGGCTAGGCACTTGTACTTCGCCCTTTGTTACTTTACCGGCGCGATCTTTACCTTCCCAAAGATAGGTATACAGTTTGGCTGGTGCTTTGGCAGTGTGTGTGGCCATTATTTACTCTCTGTGAGGCTGAGTCTGTATTTAATTTTGCTCGAATTAAGCGCTTCGTTAAGCTGTTGGTAAAAAGCGTGTTTATACCGTTCTATTCATAGTTTTATTCATAGTGTTATTCATAGTTCTATTAATCATTCTATTAATCGCTATTTTGATCATCAAAAACACGCTAGCTAATCTAGACAGTGAAACTAGGTATTTAATTCACGCACTTAGTCTTTAGTCACGCGGTTAATTTCTTCAAGGCTGGTTTGCCCCATAGCGGCTTTACGTAAGCCGGACTTTCGTAAATTGTTAAAACCTGCTTGTTCGGCGGCTTCGGCCAATACTAAGGAGTTGCCTCCCTCCATAATAATGCGTTGCAGCTGTGGCGTGATGCGAACAACTTCATAAATACCGACACGGCCTTTATAGCCGCCATTGCATTTATCGCAGCCAACTGGGCGTCGAATATTAGCGCTGGCTAGGTCTTCTTCTTCAAAACCTTCTTCAATTAATGTTTCTTGGGGTAAGTCAGCCGGTTCGGCACAGTTATCACAGAGTCGACGGGCCAGACGCTGGGCAATGACTAAGCTGACCGAGGTAGCAACATTAAATGCGGGTATGCCCATATTTAATAAGCGTGTAATGGTTTCAGCGGCGCTGTTGGTATGCAATGTCGACATCACCATATGCCCCGTTTGTGCGGCTTTAATCGCAATTTCGGCGGTTTCAAGATCACGTATTTCGCCCACCATAATCACGTCGGGATCTTGTCGTAAAAACGAGCGCAGTGCTTCGGCAAAGGTAAGGCCCACCTTATTCGACACATGCACCTGGTTAATACCTTCCATATTGATCTCTACTGGATCTTCAGCGCTAGAGATATTACGTTCGGTGGTATTCAAAATATTCAGGCCGGTATACAGCGATACGGTTTTACCGCTACCGGTTGGCCCGGTGACAAGAATCATGCCTTGTGGTTGATGCATGGCATCAAGAAATAGCTGCTTTTGGTCTTCTTCATAGCCCAGTGCATCAATACCCATTTGCGCGCTAGAAGGATCCAATATTCGCAGTACAATTTTTTCACCGTAAAGCGTGGGTAGTGTATTTACCCTAAAATCGATAGCGCGGGTTTTGGATAGCTTCATTTTGATACGGCCATCTTGCGGTAAGCGGCGCTCAGAAATATCCATTTGCGACATAACTTTAAGCCTAGCAGCCAGGCGAGGGGCGAGGTTGTTAGGCGGGCGAGTCACTTCATGCAAAATGCCATCGGTTCTAAAGCGCACCCGATACGATTTTTCATAGGGTTCAAAGTGAATATCCGAAGC
>DMZE01000084.1:4475-8323 GCA_003492055.1 Cellvibrionales bacterium | reverse complement strand
AGCATCAGCATCGGCTTGTAATAAGCTTGGATTCGCTAACCACTCTTCCATCTTCTGAGCACGACGCTCTAAGGTACGCTTGTCACCATAGTTGTCGCTAATCATCCAACGCAATAAAGTGATGTTAGAACGCAGGTACTCTGCAATCGTGTCTTCCGATAATTTAATGGTACAACCGGCCGCTGAACGCTCAGCCGAAGCATCAGATAATTCAAACGCTTGTTCAACAGTTAAATCGTTTAGACCTTCAATTTCTAAGATACGACCAGAAAAGGCATTCTTTTTACCTTTTTTCTCAACCGTTAATAAACCTTGTTTAATGCCGTATAAAGGAATCGCATGTACTAAGTCACGCAAGGTCACACCGGGCTGCATCTTGCCTGTAAAGCGAACCAAGATAGATTCAGGCATATCTAACGGCATAACACCGGTAGCGGCAGCAAAGGCTACCAAGCCAGAACCGGCAGGAAAAGAAATACCCATTGGGAAGCGCGTATGTGAATCACCGCCGGTACCAACAGTATCGGGCAACAACATACGGTTTAACCAACTATGAATAATACCGTCTTTAGGTTTTAACGAAACACCACCGCGCGTCATAATAAAATCGGGCAAGGTATGCTGCGTTTCAATATCAACCGGCTTAGGATACGCCGCAGTATGACAAAAAGACTGCATCACTAAATCAGATGAGAAACCTAAACACGCTAAGTCTTGTAATTCATCACGGGTCATTGGCCCCGTTGTATCCTGTGAACCAACCGTCGTCATTTTAGGTTCGCAATAAGCGCCTGGACGTACGCCCTCGCCTTCGGGTAAGCCGCATGCGCGACCCACCATTTTTTGCGCTAAGGTGAATCCTTTATCTGAATCTTCAGGCTGCTCTGGCACGCGGAACAATGTGCTAGTCGGTAAACCTAAGGCTTCTCTTGCGCGTGCTGTTAAGCCGCGACCAATAATTAAATTAATTCGACCGCCAGCTTGTACTTCATCTAACAATACGTCAGATTTAAATTCATATTCGCTAAGCACTTCACCCGATTCGCTAAGAATTTTGCCGTCGTAAGGGCGTACTTCAATGACATCACCCATGGCTAATTTTTCAACTGGCGCTTCAAATACTAATGCGCCTGAATCTTCCATGGTGTTAAAAAATATTGGCGCTACTTTACCGCCTATACAAACACCACCGCTGCGCTTATTAGGTACACCGGGCATATCATCACCGAAATACCAAAGCACAGAGTTAGTCGCTGATTTTCTTGAAGATCCTGTACCAACAACATCACCTACAAAAGCAATGGGCAAACCTTTGGTTTTTAATTCTTCAATTTTTGTCATTGGGCCAAGTTCGCCCTGCTTGTCTGGCTCTATACCATCACGCGCCATTTTAAACATGGCTAGTGCATGCAACGGAATATCCGGACGACTCCAGGCATCAGGCGCTGGTGATAAATCATCGGTATTGGTTTCGCCAGTTACTTTAAATACTACTAATTTGGTTGACTCAGGAACAGTATCGCGCGATGTAAACCACTCGCCATCGGCCCATGATTCTAAAACCGTTTGCGCAAAGGCATTACCGTTAGTCGCTTTTTCTGCAACATCATGAAAAGCGTCAAACATTAATAATGTATGCTTTAACTGCTCAGAGGCCAGTGGCGCTAATTGATTGTCATCTAACAAATCGACCAAGGTTTCTATGTTATAGCCACCTAACATACTGCCTAATAATTTAACGGCGTCTTCTGCGCTAATTAAGCTGTTAGTTGCTTCGCCTTTAGCAATTGCCGATAAAAAACCTGCCTTTACATAAGCGGCTTCATCAACACCTGGCGGTACACGTGTAGAAAGTAAATCTAATAACGCAGCTTCTTCGCCTGCAGGTGGATTTTTTAGCAACTCAATTAAACCGGCAACTTGTTCCGCGTTTAATGGCTTTGCGGGAATACCTTGAGTGGCACGTTCGGCTTCATGCTGACGATAAGCTTCTAACACAATCAACTCCTAGAAAAGTTATTTAATAATATGGGTAACGACAATAGATGATTTTTGAAACGAATTTAATGCTAACGAAACAATAGCTGTGAGATAACAACTGATGACGCTTTTACAATCAACTATTTGCAATAATAGATAAGGGTTATCAATAAAAATGATGTCGATTCAATGACGCTTGAATAATAGACAAATGATAAACAATAAAAGCCAGAACATTTAAGCGCTGCAGCTAATCACGGCGCATTATACCTAAATTTTGGCAAAAATTAATCCATGCTTAACTGAATTAGTTCTGTTTTTATCGATGCAATCACGTCTCGACGGCCTTTTAACTGAAACTGCTCAGCTAGAGCGCTCCAGTTAGGTGCTAACAGCAAACTGGCTTGAGACACAGGGTATGCATTCGTGACTTCATTAGCACCCTCGCCTGCTAAAACGGTAGCGGCAACTTCAGACTGTAACAGAACCGATTTCGTTGATACCAGCATCCGATACAATGAAGGAAAAATCTTATCATAAGTCAGTTCACCATTAATAAAGCGTTGAATTCTCATCTGATCATAGCCCGGCTCTAAGGCCTCTAATTCTGACTGAGAGTGACTGTTAGACAACGCCATAAGCGAATCAGGGCGCATATCTGATAAATACTGAGCCTGCCAGAATGGCAAATCGATAAGCAACTGTTGGTGAAGGTCATGGCTCATTAATTTTAGCTTGTCTGTTAACGGCTTAACCACCATCAAGTTACGTAAGCCACTCGCTTTATCCCTATGCAAACCTAAGTGAACTGGCAGCGCTTCGTGACTTTGCCAAAATGAAAATAAAAGCGGCTCAAAACCAAAGCTGCTACCCCAAAAATCACAGCCCTCTGATACTGCGAATAACTCTAACGCTTGCAATAAATCCGATGCGACACCTTGACGCCGATAAGGCTCTGCAACCGCTATACGACTTACGCGCAACGACTTCAGCCGACACCACTGTGTATCGGCTGATTGATTAGCTAAAGACTGGGACAGTAAGTTACCCTGCGGTCGTCGCACGCCACTAACAATATGCTTAAGTAAATCATCATGGTTATCACTAAAGCCGCCCTCTTTATAAGCCAGTAAAACGCCAAGCACTTTTCTGCTGCTAACACACTCAGCAACCCATAAATGCAAATACGGCACATCAAGTAACTGCCTTACATCTGAGGGGCGCGTCTGATAATGTGCATCGACTAATAAAGTAAATACAGATCTCAACAGCGCTTCATTTGCCAGTAATTCATTATTACTAACCCTTCGAATAGTTATTGATACGGCAGCTATATTAGGATTATCTTCGACGTCGCTATTCGTATTAAGTATTAGCAGCTGATTTATAAAAGCCTCTAGAGAATCACCACTAGCCCAACGAATAGGTTCAATAAGCGTGAGTAGCTGCAACGGTTTATCTTGTACCTGCAAATATTCTTTAAAGCGTAAACTAAAGCCATTGCCGCTACCTTCATAGCCGTGCAAGGTAGAAGAAAAAACGATACGCGGAGCAATGTCGACTAATTGATAAAGAATGGGGAGAGGAATAGCAGCGGCTTCATCGACAATCAGTAAGTCATATATTGATTGATCGCTATTAATCTGACCGTCTTTATTCTCCGCCGCTATTATTAGCTGATCAACCGGCATAAATGTAATGTTAGGTTTGTCGGCAACATCATCTAGCGCAGCAAAAAGATGATTAACCTGGCTGCGCAGCGGCGCGACAACGACGATATGGAAATCAGTCTGAGCCAATAAGCATTTAGCCGCTAAGCCTAGTGCCACACTTTTACCCCGACCACGATCGGCGTTCAAAACAACCAC
>DMZE01000084.1:0-4453 GCA_003492055.1 Cellvibrionales bacterium | reverse complement strand
ATCCGAAGACGGCGAAGTTATTGAGCGTTTTTTATTATCATCAGGAAAAACAGCATTCGGAAACGCAGCAACGGCAATATCAGAATCCTGTCCCTGCTTGATGATTGAAATCCAAGGTTTATTCGCAGCTAAACTATCTCGTTCGGCACTCGCTAACAGGGAAGCCGCTCGTTGCAAAAAGTGACCACTCATAGAATAGAGATAGGGTCGCAATGCGGCATAACGCTTGTAGTCAGGGTCGTCATAAGCAGACCACTTATTTAATGGCGGCGTGAGTAGTAACAATAACGCACCACCCTGTAGAGTACCGGATGCCATACCCAGCATATCCGGTGCTAGGCCGCTCCAAGCATCAATAACCAGACAGTTCGTATCGCTACCCAGTAACTGATTGACAGCATGAGGTGAAATAGCATGAATGCTATCGGACGGAGGAACCGAGTCCCCTACCCAACAAATTTTCGAGGCATGCGTGTAAGACTTAGCAGTTGAATCGTCGTAAATAAGAGCAATGGCATCAAGCGCCTGTTGGTAGCACCAAGTCCGACTACCCGACAACACTAAGCAGCCACGAAAATGCTGCGCGCGCGCGATATTCAAGATAGGACTGAGTGATATTTTTAGCGAGGTCGGCATAGCCGACAATTAAGCCATATCTCAAGAAGTTTGGCACTTGAATTTTAAAAAATATATTTGATAAGCACTATTTTAAGCATCGAATACAAAGAAGCTTATTCTGAATATCCATATGCTGAAAAACATAGTGTAAAAGCAACAGCTTAAAATACAGACAGCAAGCCACTAAAGACTTTCCGGCCAACCTTAAACGAGATAAAAGAATAGTATATTTGCTTCAACCGCTAATAAATCAAAAGCACGAAGGCATCAAAAGCTCTTAACTTCAGTCGTTGGAGGCCTATCCTTCATTATCAAAATGGCAACCAACGCCGAGCTATACAAAAGGAATGATGCAGGCACAGGCACTGACACTCCAGAGCCGGCCTCCTTGCTCCAAATGGCATAAGTCAGCGTATCGGCACTGGAATTACGCAGGCCAAAATCTGAAGCCCTAAAGGTTGAGCCCGAGCCAGTATGAATATCGTTTCTCTGATCTTTTTTATTAATTAAAAAGACCGCTGGAAACACCTCAAGCTGAGGCGCCACTGACCCGACAGGAGTAACAATGGAACACTGAATATGGGAATAACAGCCATGGGTTAATTCAGGCTCACTATCAAACAGGCCAGAAGGTAAATCAAGTAACACTTGTTCTAATAAAGCTAAATTAGCTTCAAGACCGGATTGTGCATCCGGAAAGAAAAAATCAGTAGTTTCATCACAATCATTAAACAACAAAATACATGAGCTATCGGCAAATTGAACCTGATAAACCTCACCGTTAATTTCAATGCCTGTAGCACCGACTAACTGATCATATTGAATATGGTGAACAACCGAGGCAAACGTAATAGAAGTATAAAAGCAGAAAACAAAAACAGATAAGCACTTTAGCAATTTCATCGAATAGTCCTTTAACTTGAATGTATTAGCCACCCATGAAAGCTATATGGGCATAGCAGGCGTGTAGCGTTAAATCAATAGAGACAAGAAAGGAAGACTAAATAGAAAAGAGAGGAGTATAAAAAAATATTCTTTAATAACATCGAGTAACATTTACGATATTAAATTCAGATTAAAATCAAAAAACACTCAATACAGTTATGGCTATTTTTACAGTTAAACTGTTATCCATTCCACTCTAGCTTTGCTTCCATTCTTGCAACAATCATTACAAGATTTAACAACGCCAGCGTAACAATATAATATTTTTATCGGTATGGTAATTCGCTACAAAAAAGACAATTAAAAAAAGATTATTAAATCATTGAAATATTAAATTATTGAAAAGCATTTTTAAGACTATCGAGCAAGATAAGCCGGTCGGCTATCTGCCATTAAGATATCTAACTTTTTCTGTGCCGCTTTAGGATTCAAAAGATCTTTCACCTCTATCATCTCGCACTTGTCTCTCACCATTTCATCAATATGGGTAGGATAATGGCGACAATCATCGGGGCGATCATGATAAATAGAACAAGCGTATTTTTCTTGCTTAGGTTTTTTTAAACGCGATAAATTATCTGTCGTTAATGGCTCATTAATATCATCCACCAACTGCAAAAATGGACAGCGTTTTAAGCGATCACCACTATTAGGATCTGCCCAGATTTCACCGTCACGCACATACTGGTAAATATCAGGCCGCGACGTTTCCCACCAGTCAATTTCATCTTGGGTCGCAGAAAGACCACCATCACTATAATGGATACAGCATTTACCGCATTGATTGCATTCTTTCATTATTATGATCGCTTAATGGAACCGTATAGACATGCGTCTAAGCCAATAAAAAAACAGGCTCACTTTGCCAATAATTCCAAGTAATGTCTATTAATTAACTAACCCGCAAAGCTTGATTAACAAACCCGAAAAACGAGCGCAGTTAAAAAAGCTGATTGTCAGGGGCGAAAAAACGCGATTCTTAAGACGACAAAAGGCGATCCTTAAATATAAGAATTCAATTAATAAGAATAAATAAAGGTTATTTTAGGATGCAAAAAGTTAACCACCTAATTATTTAGATGATTAACTTTTAAATCTAGAGCGGGGTAAACTAAAAAGCTTTACCTGAGTGTGGCTGGTTCGTTAAAACCTAATAATCCACTTCATCTTCAACAGTCGACTTTTGTTCTTTTTCCTGTTGAATCCGTTGATAGATCTCTTCTCGGTGAACGGCGATTTCTTTCGGTGCGTTAACACCTAATCTCACCTGGTTACCTTTTACTCCAAGAACAGTAACTGTCACGTCGTCTCCGACCATTAATGTTTCGCCTATACGACGAGTTAAAATCAGCATTACGCATCTCCCGATGTCCTGCTGGCTTTCAAGCACAAATGTGCGTGTAGCCTCCGGCTAACTTCCCTCCCATTACGGCAACCACAGCAAAAAAACAAATTGAAGTAAACCTCAATCTATCCTTATGCATACAAACTGTCACTTAGCTTTTAATTCTCGTAACGCTGCTCATCTTGAGTTTTATTACGAATGGTTACCTAATCCCTGTGACAGCTCATGCTTACTTAACCGTTATCGCTTGACTCAACAGCACCGGTATCATCTAAACCAAATGCTGTGTGTAAAGCTCTAACCGCTAATTCCATATACTTTTCTTCTATAACAACTGAAATTTTAATTTCTGATGTTGTTATTAACTCAATGTTTATTCCCACATCGGCAAGGGTTTTAAACATTTGACTGGCGATGCCTGCGTGAGATCGCATTCCGACACCCACCAATGAAACTTTGCATATACTACCATCAACCGCTACTTCTCGCGCATTTAATTGCTTGGCAATATCTTCGGTAATTGCTTGCGCTTTATCAAGCTCATTACGATGAACGGTAAAGGTTAAATCGGTTGTGCCATCGGCGGCAACGTTTTGCACAATTACGTCAACCTCAACGTTGGCATCACTAACCGGTCCTAAAATCTTATAAGCAACGCCCGGTGTATCGGGTACGCCGCGTACAACCACTCTTGCTTCGTCACGATTAAAGGCTATACCTGAAACCAGTGGCGCTTCCATATCTTTATTATCATCAATTGAAATCAATGTACCTGGACCCTCTTCAAAACTGGATAGCACCCTTAACGGCACTTGATATTTACCTGCAAATTCAACAGCGCGAATTTGTAAAACTTTTGAACCTAAGCTCGCCATTTCTAGCATTTCTTCAAAGGTCACTTGCTCTAAGCGACGCGCGCAATCAACCACCCGAGGATCTGTTGTGTAAACGCCATCGACATCAGTATAAATCTGACACTCATCGGCATTAAGTGCAGCAGCCACCGCTACAGCCGTTGTATCTGAACCACCACGGCCTAGTGTCGTTATATTGCCATCGCCGTCAATACCTTGAAAACCAGCGACAACAGCCACTTTACCGGCATTTAAGTCGGTCAAAATCGATTCACCATCAATCGCTTTTATTCTTGCCTTGCCGTGGGCTTCATCGGTTAATATTTTAACCTGCGAGCCTAAGTATGAACGCGCATCTAATGACTGCTCTTGCAATGCTAATGTTAATAAAGCAATGGTGACCTGCTCACCGGTCGATAATAAAACATCCATTTCTCGTGGATGCGGGTTACTGCTTACGGCTTGTGACAACGCAACCAAGCGATTGGTTTCACCACTCATGGCAGAAACCACCACCACAACTTGATCGCCACGATCGACAAAGCGCTTGACACGATCGGCCACTGCTTTGATTCGCTCGGGTGTGCCGACGGAGGTGCCGCCATATTTTTGAACGATTAATGCCATTTAACGTTTACTTATCCTGAAGTCATTAACAAATATTTTCGAGTATAAACACTTTAATAACCTG
>DMZE01000243.1 GCA_003492055.1 Cellvibrionales bacterium | reverse complement strand
GGTAAGGGTGAAAGGGTGCGGTAAGAGCGCACCGCGCTACTGGCAACAGTTAGCGGCATGGTAAACCCCACTCGGAGCAAGGCCAAATAGGGATCCTACAGGTGCGGCCCGCACTGGATCCGGGTAGGCTGCTTGAGGGCTGCGGTGACGCAGACCCCAGATGAATGATTGTCTACGACAGAACCCGGCTTATCGGCCGGCTCTCTTTTTTTCTCTATCATGAGATGTACTAGGTAGATGGCTGGCAGATGCTTGCCAAACCTTTGCATCTTATCGATTCTTTTTCTTTGTGTTTCTTTGTGTTTCTTTGTGTTTATTGAGCTGTTTAGTTGGCGGTAATTGGTCGTTAGACCAATGGAATATTAATGCAGCCAACAACACCAGTGAGTATTACTGCAATACAAATGGTTTCTAAGAAGAGTTTCATGGTTTTTCCTTTTATCATTAAGTTTATGGGTGTCTGCTTATTAATGTTTAAAGCGGCAGAAACTATAATGTAAAAGATTAGATGAATTGACGATAACGGTCACGATTTTTGCGGACCTGTATCACAAAATATGATTTGTTATTGATTTAAGTCAGTTATTTAAAGCTTTAAATAAACAATTTTAGGCTCGCATTAAAGATGCTATCTGTAATGTCAAAAGTGCTAAGCAGAGAATCCCTCCCGTTAACGGCAGTAATAACTCGTATAGTCGATAGGATTTTTCGCGATACCGAATAATCAATAATGAAAAGTTAACAAGAGAAAATACGATAATAATAATGAAACTCGTGGCCTTGGCAAGAGTGACCAGAGGAAACCCCAAAGCCAGTAACCACACAATAAAGGCGATGAAGATAGTAGCGATGGTTGGCGTCTGCGTTCTTGTTGAAACGTGCGAGAATAGTTTTGCAATGAAATGCTGGCTAGCCATACCATACAGAATTCGTGAGCCCATAATCACTTGCACTAACACACCGTTAATAATAGCGACTAGGCTAATAATTCCAAGCGTGGTGGTGAGCTTAGGGTTATGATGTTCTATCAATTTCACCATGGGTGAGTCACTTTGACTCAGAACCTCGGGGGCGAGGGTTAAAACAGCTGCCAGTGAAATTAATATATAAAGCGCTGATGCCATTAATAAAGCAGCGATAATAGCTAACGGTAATGTGCGCTGTGGCTGTACAACTTCTTCGGCTACATTCACCATATCTTCAAAGCCTATAAAGGCGTAAAAAGCTAAAAAAGCTCCCAATAAAATGCCAAACCAAATATCACCATTCAGTGGTGGCAGTAAACTCTGCCAGTGGTCGGGTAGTGTCAATAACTCAACTCTCAATGAGTAAATAACCAATAGTAATCCTACTATTTCTAATACGGTAATCAATGCAGCAATAGTGACTGACTCCATAATGCCCCAACAGGCAATTAAGGTAATACCTGCCACGATTAAGGTGACCGCGAGTATTGAAGGTATTTGGATGAACACCGCTAGGTAGCCAATAAAACCATTGACCATGGTGGCTGCAGATACAACCCCGGTTGCAATAACACACAAGCCTACCCATGTTGATAACGTTGCCGATGAAAACGCTTGGTTGATATAAACCACTTCGCCAGCGCTGCGAGGGTAGCGCGCACTGAGCGCTGCGTAAGAAAGCCCAGTAAAAATCGCAACAATGGAGGATATTAAAAATGCTATGGGTGCATATAGCCCGGCGATACCTGCGACTTTACCCACTAATACATAAACCCCAGCGCCAAGGATAGTGCCAAGCCCATAAAGTGTGAGTAGGGGAAGGTTAAGGCTGCGCTTAAGGGTGTTTATTGCCATAAATTAAAGCCATTAATGGAATTGAAAGAAATGAGAAAAGGCGATTGATAAGACTATGATCACCCGTTTAATGATTTCTTGATTATGATCAATTAATACAAAGAAATAGGGCCTATTATCTAATTTGATGAGGTTTGAGCGTTTACTTCTACCACTTGGATTTATCTGCTCTTTATGAGTAAGGAGCTATATCGATAAAACACTATAAATAATAGAGCAGCGAAAAGGAGATGAGCATGAATGATAACTTGAGACAGATGATCGAGAGTGTTCGTGAATTAGAGGCGAAGATAGAGACGGAGCTTCATCGTAGGCAAGAGGCATTACAATACAGTATTCATAATGGCAGAGTTTTTTTCGAGAAAGAATTAAAGCTAAAAAATGCTGCCTTAAAGAAAAGCATCAGTGAATATATTAAAGGTGCAAGATGGTCGGTTATTCTCACGGCACCCATCATTTATTCACTGATTGTTCCTTTGGTTTTGTTGGATGTTTTTGTATCTATTTATCAAGCCATTTGTTTTCCTATTTATGGTATTCCAAAAGTGCGGCGCAGCGACTACCTCGTATTTGATCGAATGATGCTGGATTATCTTAATGGTATTCAAAAAATTAATTGTGCTTTTTGCTCTTATGGTAATGGTATTTTAGCTTTCGGCCATGAAGTGGCTGCGCGAAGTGAGCAGTATTGGTGTCCCATTAAGCACGCTAAAAAAGTACGAGGTACACATAGTCGCTATCCTGTATTTACTGATTTTGGCGATGGAGAGCAATATCATGAAAAGGTTAGTAATATTAGAGAACTGTTTGATAAGAAAAATCCTCCAGCGGAATAATGATTGTGGAGGGTAAACAATTTTTGAGTGTTTGGTCATATCGAATTCAGGCGATTACATCAGCCGTTTTACAGTTGGCGATTGCAATATTGGTTATTATTTTGTTGTCGAAAGGCATATGGCTGAGTGCTTTTGCAGGCGCAATGATTTTTGCGTTGACGTTTGTTCCTGCCTTTTTTGAGCGACAACTGAGCGTTCATTTACCGATTGAATTCACTTTGCTGACGACGCTTTTTTTATACGCATCATTTGCGCTAGGTGAGGTAGGAGATTTTTATACCCGCTTTTGGTGGTGGGATTTAATGCTACACAGTCTTTCATCATTAACCATTGGAGTTATGGGGTTTCTCGCTATTTATGTGTTTCATATGACAAGTCGGGTACAG
The DNA here is from genome assembly GCA_003492055.1 of Cellvibrionales bacterium. Classification (GTDB taxonomy): domain Bacteria; phylum Pseudomonadota; class Gammaproteobacteria; order Pseudomonadales; family UBA7434; genus UBA7434. Next base: position 3,803 of record DMZE01000243.1, on the reverse strand, counting down.
ATGGCGCCCATTTATATTGCGAGCATGACATTTTGTTCAACGGTAACTATGGGTACGCTTTGGGAGTTGTTGGAGTTTACTTTGGATTGGTCATTTAATTTTACTATGCAAAAATCAGGCTTAATCGATACGATGACGGACTTGATGGTGGATGTTATGGGTGCATTTATTGCTGCGGTACTAGGGTATCTTTATGTTAAAAACGGTGACTCTCTTATTGTCGATCGACTCATTAATTACTTTGTTGCTAAAAATCCTAAATTATTTAATTAGACGTTGGCGGTTTAAACAGATTTTTTCTGCGTTTTCGGCGTAGCCAGTTAATGCTTCTGAGTATAATAGGGTAGGATAAAATCTTTTTTTCTAATTGATATTTTCCTGGGTAATCAATTAAAAGAAGTCCAATAATTAAGGTGAGTATGCCTTGCCCAGGCAGTATCAACATAGCTATACCGCTTAATAATAATGTTATGCCAAGAATGTTTTTGAGAAGTTTTTTAATTAGCCAATTTAAAGAGAGTGGTTTGTAAAAGGGCTTAGGTCTTTTTTTTTGTTCAAAGTAGTTGTCGGGAATAGCCGCAACAATAAAGGGCGTTATTATAAGAACCACAAAAAAAATGATGACTGAAAAAATTGTCATCGAAGTTAATAGGTTTATATGCTCTTCTAATAAGTTTCTCATTTGCTTTCTCTACAGTCTTAATTTTTGGGTGGAAATTTCGTTATAGAGTTTCGACAACTCTAATAGGATAAGCGTATATAAACTTATACGGAGATACTGTAAAAATTTTGGTGGGAATATATTGGTTAGCTATTAATAACATCTTATCCGATTAGATAGAATCAGATTTCTGTACCCTCCTTTTTTTCTAATAACCTGTATAAAAACGCTTTTATTGAGCTATATCAAGATTATATCGTGGTGTGATTGCTAAGATTCATTATGGCTTATTAGGCTTAAAAACCATTGCAGCAGGTTGTAGGAGTGTAGGCATATTAATTCTGACATGATTAATCCAAAAAGGGCTTCTTCAAAAAAAGATTGTTCTATAGAAGAGCATTCTCAAATTAAGAATGACCGGCTATCCGATGAGGAAGCCGTTATTCGCGAGTTGATTAAAAAATACGATATACCAAGCCCGCGGTATACATCCTATCCGACGGCAGATCGATTTATTGATAGTGAATCGTCTGACGACTACCTCCATTACTTAAGACAGCGAAGGACCGTTATTGGTCCCTTATCTATTTATGTGCATATTCCGTTTTGTGACAATATTTGCTACTACTGTGCCTGCAATAAAATAGTGACACGCGATAAAACGGTAAGTACACGTTACCTTGACAGTATGGAAAAAGAAATTGCATTAAAGTCGCCATTTTTTTCTGGCTCAAGAGTGGTAAAACAATTACATTTAGGTGGAGGTACCCCGACTTTTTTAAACCGTGCTGAATTACTAAGATTAATGCATTCCATAGCGGTGAATTTTCATTTAGTGGATGATGAGGACCGTGAATACGCAATAGAAGTAGACCCAAGAACCGTTAGTGTAGAAACAATATCATTATTAGCGGGCTTAGGTTTTAACCGCATCAGTATGGGTATTCAAGACTTTGATGAGGCCGTGCAAGCAGCAATTAATCGAAAGCAAAGCTATGAATCCATTGTTGATTTAGTACAGGCAGTTCGTGAGTTTGGTTTTAAATCATTAAATTTTGATTTAATTTATGGGCTTCCTTTGCAGTCGGTTGAATCAATGACAGAAACAATGGATAAAGTAATTGCGCTTTCCCCCGACCGTATATCTGTTTATAACTACGCACACTTACCTGACCGCTTTACTTCGCAACGACAGATCGATCGTTATTCATTACCAAGTGCAAATGTTAAGTTGTTGATGGCAAAATTAATTCAGCAGCGACTATTGGATGCCGGTTATTGCAGTATCGGTATGGACCATTATGCCAAGCCGGATGATGAGTTGTCCCAAGCATTGAATGAGGGTAGTTTGCAAAGAAACTTTCAAGGCTATGCTACCACTTTATCAACTGAGACCATTGCCTTTGGTGTGTCGGCAATTAGCTCGCATAGTGATAGTTATAGGCAAAATGTGCGTGAGCTAGAGCGCTATCAAGGTTTGTTGGATAAAGGCCGTCTACCTATTGGTCGGCACCTTATTTTGAGTAAAGAAGATAAGTTAAGGCGATTTATTATTACCACGCTAGCCTGTCAATTGTGCTTAGATTTTGCGATGGTGAAACAGCAATGTGATGTTGATTTTATGAGTCACTTTCAAGCCGAGCTAACTCATCTAAAAAGTATGGAACAAGAGGGTTTACTTATATTGTCGAATACGGCTATTACGCTAACCACTTTAGGGCGGCAATTAATTCGTAATATTTGCCAAGTGTTTGATCAATACCATAGTGCCGAAGCGTCTAGGCATTCGCAGGCGATTTGATTGGATGGCTATTGCCCCGATTGCCGTTTATTTGAAAAGGTGTTTAGAGGCGTTTATGTATAGACTTTTCAGATTCAATTTTAGAGAAATGGTCCGCCCGACAGGAGTCGAACCTGTGACCTGCCCCTTAGGAGGGGGCCGCGCTATCCAGCTGTGCCACGGGCGGATGATGCGCATATTGTAGTATCTTTTAATAATAAATTCAGTAGTCAGCATTTATCTAGATCTGCTTGATCTTGAGGCTCATATCATGGATATTGATAAGCATCTTGACTTGATAAGTATATTGATAAGTATCTTGGGCCGCTTTTCAATTTCAATAAGCCGTTATTACCCAGCTCAAAACCATAAGTCCTCCAATTGTAAAAACCATAAGTCCTACAATTGTAAAAACCATAAGCCCTCCAATTGTAAAAAGCATATTAACCACCGGAAAATTATATCCATTCGTCATTTGAGTAATTCTAGGTCACTGAATACGTATATAAGCCTTTTAAAGCCACGGTTTATGGCGCAAGGTCTGCCTTGCCGGATAAGCATTGAATGGCTTTCTGCTCACAGGGAGGGCAGTCTCTGTTATAACTGGGGCACCTGGCAATGCATTGATGGAAATCGATAATGCAGAAGCGATTTTCCCGTGATACACCCTGACAAGCTGGATAATCGACACTGGCATTAACTATTTTACGGCGGATTAAATCGCAATGACTAGTCAAAAATAGCGCACGACGTTTAATGAGCTGCCCTTGCTGCAGTGAGAACGGAGGGGCTTTTTTGGTGAGGTCATGCGCTAGTGGATTGAGTAAAATATCAATAAGCTGTCTGTGCGTGTAAGACATGCTGATGAATAAAGAGTGTCTATCAAGAGTGGGTCGCCAATTATTGTTGGAATCTTGACTAGCGCAAGCGCAAAGTGACATGCTAAGGCTAATAACAATAAGCCAGAGTGAAGTTTTCATAGTGATCTCCCTGAAAGTTGTCAATTCTGTTTGAGCGAAAGCTCATACAAGGTTGACTATATCAGGTCATTGTTCATATGTGAACTTCGAGATGTGTTCGAATTATAATAATGACATTATCTGAAAAGTTAGCTAGAAATCTGAAATCACGGCGCGGTAAATTATCGCAAGATGCGTTTGCGCGTAAATTGGGTATATCACGAGCGACGTTAACGCGCTTAGAGAATGCCGGCCAAAACACCACACTTAAAACCCTGAATCAAATTTGTAAAAGCCTGCGTTGTGATGTCGGAGATTTGTTCTCTGATCCTACAAAAAAATCATCCTGATTAATCTTATATATGGCTCTATGTCTGTCTTTAATGCTATTTTTATACCTTTT